>DATHTH010000210.1:0-10605 GCA_035463495.1 Anaerolineales bacterium
GGGAATGTGGTTGTAGTCGGCGATGGCGCGACCGGGCGGGATATCGCCAGCGAACTGGCAGAAACCCACCTCGTTTATTTGGCGACCGGTAAGGCACGTCGGCTTATGCCCGAACGGATTCTAGGAGTCAGTATGTGGAAATGGCTGGAGATCCTGGGGTTGCTGACCGCGCCGGTGGAAAGCTTTTTCGGCCGGAAGATGCGTGAGATGGATTCATTTCCCAATCGTGACCGGGATTTCGCTGCCCTCCGCCGCAAAGGCATTCAGATCATGCCCAAGCTGACGGGCGCAAGCGGTAAAACAGTGACCTTTCAGAATGGTATGACTACCTCCGTGATGTCGGTTGTTTGGGCAGTTGGTTATAAAGACGACTCGGATTGGGTGCATATCCCCGAGGTAAAAGATGCCCAGGGTAACTTCACTCATCAAAAGGGTATCGCTCCCATCCGAAATCTTTACTTCATCGGTCGCCCCTGGCAGATCACAACGGGCTCTGCACGCATCTATGGAGTCGGCCAGGATGCGGCCTGGATCGCTAAGGAAATCCGTAGGAATCTGTCCTGACGCGAAAAGAAGCTCGCCTGTCCGGAGTAGTTAAGCGTCCAAGCTGTTCCTCGGACGTGTGCTGTGGTCAGGGAATACGTCATTTGTCGCATAGTGAATCCACACATCCGCCGATGTGCCGCGAACTTGAAATGGTTAATCTTGAAGCATGAACAAGCAGCCCATTCGAGCCTTCATTATCACCCGCTCCATCCCCTTGGCAGACGGACTGGAGGCCCTTTTAAGAGCCATCTCACAGATCGATGAGATTGGAATTGCGAGAAACCTGGATGAGGCGTTTGAACAGATCGAAAGTAGAAAGCCGCGCATTGTTTTGATCGATGCGGTTTTGATCGGGAGACGGCCCGAAGAATTGCTGGACAAAATTGCTTTCCTCTCCCCTGAAACGCAGCGGGTTCTTCTGGTGGAGGACGTGCAGGATGTGAAATGGATGCCGCAACATGCGGAGGCGGTTCTCATCAAGGGAGTTTCACCTTCTGCTGTTGCTGGGATCTTAACCAGTTTATTGTTTTCAAAAGGAGATGAATATGAACACGATGACTCAAACCCATGAAATCGCCACAGAAAACCCGTTCCGTCAGGTATTAGGTAACCGTAACTTCCGTTTGTTGTGGATCGGGGAAGGTGTATCCGTCCTCGGCGATCACTTTTACATGATCGCGTTGCCCTGGCTGGTGCTGCAGTTGACGGGCGACTCGCTTGCAATGGGAACCGTGCTGGCGCTTGCGGCGATTCCCCGGGCACTGCTCATGCTGGTGGGCGGAGCGCTCACCGACCGCTTCTCGCCTCGCAGCCTGATGCTGGCTTCGAATGCAGCACGCTTCGTGCTGGTATCACTGCTCGCTGGGTTGGTCCTTGCCAATCGAGTGGAGATGTGGATGCTTTACACACTCGCCGTTCTGTTCGGCATTGCCGACGCGTTCTTCTATCCCGCCCAGAGTTCAATGGCTCCCCAACTGGTCAAGAAAGATCATCTTCAGGTGGCTAACTCGCTCATCCACGGAACGATGATGCTGGCAATGCTAGCGGGTCCGGTTCTGGCAGGGCTGTTGATTGCCCTGCTGGGCGATGGTCATTCCGAGGGATCGAGCATGCAGGGAATTGCTGCGGCACTCGGTCTCGATGCACTAACATTCCTGGTCTCGTTGATCACCCTGCTGTTCATCAAACTGGAGCGCGTCACGTCAAGCGCGGTAAATGACAGCATTTTGGAATCCATCCGCTCAGGCTTGAACTTTGTCTGGAATGATATCCCGCTGCGCGCCTTTTTCTTCGTGGTTGCCGCCGTAACGTTCTTCTTCAACGGTCCTTTCAATATCGGTGTTCCTATTCTGGCCGACACGCGCTTCCCCGAAGGCGCGGTGGCATATGGCACGATTCTGTCCACATGGGGCGCGGGCTCACTGGTGGGCATGGCGCTGGCGGGCATGCTGCCTCGCCCGAATCCGAAGCGCATGGGAGCGGTGCTGCTCGGTCTGGTCAGCCTGATGGGAGTGGGACTCGCCCTGCTCGGGGTTTCTGCATCAATGATCTTTGCCGCAGCCATCGGGCTTCTGCTTGGCGCATTGAACGGTTACATCAACGTCTTCTTCACAACCTGGGTCCAGAGCCGTGCGCCGAAAGCCTTCCTCGGGCGCCTGATGAGCCTGTTGATGTTCGCCAGCACGGGACTCTTCCCCGTGTCGATGGCACTATCCGGCGCGGTCAGTCGGGTGGACGTTACATTCTTATTGACAGTTTCCGGTGGGATCGTCGCCTTACTCGGCATCTTGATGACACTCAATCCGAACGTCCGGGCGATGGAGCCTGTTCATGTGGTAACGACTGAACTTGCTGCATCTGACCACTGAACCATCTAGGGGACTCCGCAAAGTCATCACTACTATCTAAGGAGATATGACATGAACCTCTCAATTCTTTTCTGGACCCTTGGCGTGCTGGCCGCGACCGTGATCGTTCTCCTTGCTCTTGGTGCTCTCGCCAAAAGCCGCCTCAAGAAACGCTTTCCGCTCGTCGGGCAAATGGTCGACACCGGCGGCTATCGGCTGCACATGCACGTGGAAGGGCAAGGCAGTCCTACGGTCGTGCTCGACGCCGGCGCTGGCGGATTCGGACTGGCATGGGAACTCGTCCGCCCGGCAGTCGCCAGCGTGACCCGTGTAGTCGCTTACGACCGGGCAGGTCTCGGCTGGAGCGACCCAAGTCCCTACCCGCGTGATGCATACACGATGGCACTGGAACTGCACACCATGCTGACCAACGCCAAGGTCGCAGGTCCCTACATCCTGGTAGGACACTCGCTCGGAGGAGTCGTTGCCCGCCAGTTTGCCGCCAAATACCCCGATGAAGTTGTCGGGCTCGTGATGGTGGATTCGGCTCACGAGCAGCAGATGAAGCATTTCCCTGCCGCGATGGTGAAGATGGCAGAGTCGATGAAAGGCATGATGGTTGTGATGAAGCTGATCGGCAAGCTCGGCATCTTTGCCCTCAAGCCAGGCCTGATCTCGATCGGTGACAACGGAAAACTTTCCAGTGAACTGGTCAAACAACTGCAGGGGGTCATGGCATCCAGTGATAGTCATACCGACGCTATGATAGCTGAATCTGAAAGTGTCTACGCCATGCAAACGCAACCCGTTTCCACGCTCGGTGATCTGCCCCTCACGGTCATCAGCCATGGACAACTGGATGCTAATGCAGTGCCTCCCTCTCTCGGTCAACAGGTACGCGACGAGTACGAGGCTGCCTGGCAAAAACTCCAGGTGGAGATCACGGCCCTGTCCACGCGCGGTAAGCGCATCGTCGCAGAAAGAAGCGGGCATAACATCATTTTCGATCAACCTGAGATCGTCATCGAGTCCATTTTAGAGATGGTGAAGTCTACATCGAATCAAATCGATGTTCTACAGGAGGAGGTGTCATTGGCCGAGTGAATTCTTTATCTGTGTATCTCGTTCATCAATCGTTTATCAAAAGGAGAAAACTATGTCTACTCAAACTTTATACCGCTGGGGAGCCCTCGTTACGATGGTGACCGCCTTTTTACTTGCCGCCGCCGCCATTGCAGTAATCGTCGTACCCGATGGTGGGCTCGCTAGCCCCGTTGCCCCGGCCCTGTACTATGTCAGCCTGATCCTGATCGTACCGGCCTACATGACACTCTACGCGGCACAATCACAAGCTGCTGGAAAACTTGGCCTTGCCGGTTTTGTCATGGCAGTGATCGGAAGCATTATGTACAGCGGACCGGCCTTTATCCTGATGGCTGGAACCTCTGGTGTAGCTACCTGGCATGACGTGTGGGGGTTCGCCATGGGCAATATCCTGCCAGTAGGCGCGTCACTCTTTTTAATTGGTTCCACCCTGTTTGGCGCCGCTAGCATGCGCGCCAAAGTATATCCGCCTTACGCAGGTCTTTTGCTCGCCATCGGCTCATTCTTGTGGCTGATCGTCTTCTATATCCCCGTTCCATTTCTGCTATCGCTTGCCAACTTACTCGATGCAGTAGCCCTGGCATGGATTGGGCTTTCCTTGCTTACGCATGAACGAATCAGCGCAGTGCAAGCACAGCAGACAGCATAGATCAACATCGATTGATGTGATACCTTCCCAGCTACGTCATTTGTCGTATACGAGACCGCTCACAAAGCGGTCTTTTGTAGTAGGCATTTCGCATCATCAAGCCGATGCAATTTAATTCCGAAATTCCTAGAATAGGTTCAAGTCTATTATCAAAGGAGTTTAGTGATGAACACAAAACAAGCTAACCGTAAACGTGGTCTTTTCTTTTGGTTGAAGCGAATCCTGGCCGGCCTGGCCATTTTTCTTGTGGTACTACTTAGTGCAATTTTTGCCGGCGGTGCGATCGCGCGGGCGCGTATCGAAGCAACCTATCCTTCAACCGGGCAGCTGGTGGATGTCGGTGGCTACAAAATCCACATCTCCTGCCTAGGTGAAGGAAGCCCCACGGTGATGGTTCTGGCAGGTTCTGGAGTCCCATCCGTGTATTACTGGTTGATACAGAATGAAGCAGCCAGCACAACACGCGTGTGTGTCTATGATCGTGCCGGCTATGCCTGGAGTGAAGAGGGGCATGGTGATCTGTCTCCTCTTGGACAGGTGGAGGACCTAAAAGCCTTGTTTTCCAATGCAGACATCGAACCACCCTACATCCTCGCAGGTCACTCCTATGGCGGCTACATCGCCCGCCTGTATGCCCAGGCCTACCCAGAGGAGGTGGCAGGTTTGGTCATGATCGATTCCGCCCATGAAGATCAATGGACCAATTATCCTCCATCCATTCGCAAATCAGCTGAAGAGATGTATGCAGGGCCGAACAAACCTTTCAATGTTTTTCTGGTCAGCCTGCTGCGCTCCCTTCAGGCTGTGCTTCCTCTCGAGAATCCGATGGCGAAATACTTTCCGCCCGATGTGGCAGATACGCTGACAGCCGTGCAGAAACTGCACCCTATGATCCTGTATACAGTCAAAGCCGAGGTAAGTGACATGGCGCTTGGAAAATCCCCACGTGTCACGGATCTCAACGATATGTCAATGATTGTAATCACCCATGGGGTACCGATTACATTGATGGGTCAATCCGATGAGGCAAACGCAGCGTTTGAAAAAGTAAATCTGGAAATGCAGAGCAACTTGCTATCTCTATCGAGTAATAGCAAACAGATCTTTGCGGAGCATTCCAATCATGACGAGATTCCCGTCAAAGAGGCTGACCTGGTCGTTCAGGCTATACGAGATGTGCTCGACCAATAATTTACTGAGCGTTGAAGTAGTTACGCGTCGCGAACCCTAATCCCGTCGGGACCGCCTGAATAAACAACTTGATGAGTTTTCATCAAGTTGTTTTTGTTGTATCAAGCTCAGTCAATGCGAGGATCTGAGATATTCATTTGCCCACCTTTCTCCACATCCCATAATCGAGCCATCACACTATTTCTATACGAAGAACTCCCTTTGTATCAAGAGTTGCTCCATTGGCTTGGATACTCTAGCTGGGAAACTTCACGGGATGATCATTCCTATCGAGCATAGAGCCTGAACTACGCTTCCGATCTTTGGCTGTGAGATCAGAAGTGACTCTCATGGATATGCACAATTAAATGGGCTCTTCATTCACCTCAAGGGGCAATGAGGCAGTGTCAGAAACTTACTTCAGAGATTCTCAATTTTGAACAGATTTCCTACAAACTAGAATATAATTGTCAGAACAATCCCAGCGGTTAAAGCCCAATCGAAAGGCACGCTCTTAGCTCAATCCAATCACCCTTTTGATGGGGTGACTATTTAAGGCAGATGCCTTAGTAAAGGGGCCCGATGATTGAGCTTCTGCGCACAAAGCTTTTCATTCCGCGTCCGCGGAAAAATCTGGTCACGCGCCCGCGCCTGGTCGATTGCCTGAATGAAGGCTTGGACAAGAAACTTACGTTAATTGCTGCGCCGGCAGGGTTTGGGAAAACCACCCTGTTAAGCGACTGGATTCCGCAGAGTCCCCGTTGTGTCACCTGGCTGTCGCTTGATAACGGCGATAACGACCCGGTCAAATTCTGGGCGTATTTCATTGCATCCCTACAAAGCCTTTGGCCTCAACTTGGTGCTCACGCCCTCACCCTCCTGCAATCTTCGACGGCTCCTGCTATCACTTCCATCTTAACCGTTCTGATCAACGAAACCACTGCATTCGAGGAGATGTTCGCCGTCGTACTCGACGATTATCACGTGATTGAAGCAAAGAGCATTCATGAAACCCTGACCTTCTTGATCGATCACCTGCCAGACAACATGCACCTTGTGATTGCATCCCGCGTCGATCCGCCTCTACAATTATCCCGCTTGCGCGTTCATGACCAGCTCACAGAAATCCGCGCCAACGACCTGCGCTTCACTGCTGAGGAAGCAGATGCATTTCTGGTCCAGGTGATGAATCTTGAGCTATCTGCAAATCAAGTCCAGGCTTTAGGGATACGTACTGAGGGCTGGATTGCCGGTCTGCAGATCGCCGGACTTTCCATGCAGGGACGTGATGACTTATCGGAGTTTGTTCAGACGTTTTCAGGCAGTCACAGGCATATTCTGGGATATCTTGCCGACGAGGTGCTGAATAGGCAGCCCCAAAAGGTGCTAGATTTCTTACTATACACATCCATTCTTGACCAGTTATGTGGGACCTTGTGTGACGCGGTACCAGAAGGGATGGATAGTCAGGCCGTTCTCGAAGGCCTTGAGCATTCCAATATGTTCATCCTTCCTATGGATGAAGAAGGTAAATGGTTTCGCTATCACCACCTTTTTGCAGAGGTGCTTCGGGCCCGCTTGAAGAAAACACAGCCTGAACGATTGCCTGAACTCCATCGGCGGGCGAGTCAATGGCTGGAGACCTCCGGCCGGGCGGCTGAAGCAATCGATCATGCAATTTCCGGGAAGGACTTCCCTCGTGCCGCCCACCTGATTGCTGGCATTGTTCAATCCTATAACAATAGAGGAGCCGGAGGGACACTGATCCACTGGATCGATCAGCTGCCGGAAGAGCTGGTATTCGAAAACGCCGATCTCTTCTCCTATAAAGGCTGGCTGCTTTACCTTGCAGGTCGGGTCAACGATGCAAAGGATTATGCCGACAAAGCCCGTGCTTATATTACAGTTGACACACCGTCCGTGGCACGCGGGCGGCTGGCGTATCTGGACTCGCAGTTTGCCATTGCCAAAGGGGATATGTCTGCTGTCCAGGCATTTGCCCTCGAGTCCATCGAGATGATCGGTGAATCAGATGTGTTTTTCAGAATTCTGGCACTGATGACAATAGCCAGCGTACAAACAATGGTTGGGAATACGAAGGACGCCATCCATCATCTGAGGGAAGCCGTTCGAATCGGCGAGCACTCCGGACAACCATTTCCTACATTAACGGCGCATGCCAAGCTGGCCAACCAATTAAATATACAAGGTTCTCTTCAGGAAGCTCGAGCGGTATGTCAGCATGCGATGAGTCTGTACCTGGATTCTTCCGGCCAGCCTTCCCCCATTTCCAGCATTGCGTTCGTTGAGGCGGCAAAACTGGCTTATGAAGAGGATGACATGGAAGCGCTGCGACAGTATATTGGCGTCGCAACCCGACTGGAGGAAGTCTTATCGATTCCCGGACTGTCCTTCGAGATAAATTATATTCAGTCTCTTTTCGAAGGCGCAAAAGGAAACCTGGGGTCCGCTCTTGCTCTCGCACGTATGGGACGTGCCAATGCTGAACAGATGGGTCTCAGAGGGTATATTGCCGTATTCACTGCCCTGGAGGCAGATCTGTTGCTCAGGCTGAACGACGTTACTGCTCTCAACAAATGGATTGATTCGGCAAGTTCTACGTTTGCGGGATGTGATCAGTTATTAAACATGTATGGCAGTATTGTCTATGCCCGCTTCCTGATACAGGAGCGCAACTTAAGCGCCGCAGCTGAGTTAATCAGCCGTATGGAGGAAGCTGCACGCCATTCTAATTATATTAGACCATTGCTTACCCTTTTGAGTTTGAAAGCCATCCTGTACAAGTGGCAAGGCGATTCCGAAAAAGCCCATAGAAGCCTAGAGGAGGCTCTTTACCTGGCTATACTACAAAAGTACCGGCGCGTGTTCATTGATGAAGGCGAACCCATGCGTATGCTGCTTCTAGACTACCATTCTGTTGTCAAACAGAGAACGGCCTCGATGGATAACAGCGAAACGATCCAAGCTCTGGCCTATCTCGACAGACTACTCGCCGCTTTCCCTGCCCGAAGGGAACCTGGCGCACCAGTGAATGGGGTGCTTCCCGAGTCTCTGAGCGACCGCGAACGGGATATCCTGCGGCTGATCGCAACTGGACGAAGCAACCAGGAAATCGCCGACATTTTGGTGATCGCCGTCAGCACGGTCAAAACGCACATCAATAACTTGTACGGGAAACTCGGTACCAATCGGCGTACTGAGGCGATCGCCATTGCTCGCGATCTGGGTTTACTTTCCGAGTAATCCTCCACCCCCTTCGAAAACTTAATCCACCCCCCGATTCCACCCTTCGGTGGACGACATCCCAATGACAAATTGATATTTTATTTGTATCGGTTTGTCATTTTTATTAACGATTTGAGGGAACTATGCTTGCAAATCCGTCCAGCCTCAAGAATGCCGGTCTCTTTTATCTCCTCGTTATGACTCTGTCGCTGGCGCTGGTTTTATTCTTCCGTATCACGGCTCCGCAAACTGACCTGGTCATCCCGATCAACATGCTGACACCCTTTCTAGCGACTGTCATCATGCTTGTGGTAGTGACACGGGAGGGATATGCGCGGGATGGCCGTGCCACCCTCGGGCTCGGCCGCTCCGGCGTGAGGAGCTGGGGACTGGCGCTGCTGCTGCCTCTTCCGGTTTTGCTGGCAAGTTACGGACTGGGCTGGTGGAGCGGCATAGCGGCGTTGGTTCCACCTGCAGAAGAGGACTGGCTGCCCAAGCTCCTCATCCGGCTTCCGGTCCGGTTGCCTATGGCGGTGCTCCTGGCACTCGGCGAGGAAATCGGCTTTCGTGGCTATCTATTCCCACATCTACTGGAGTTGGGCCCGAAACGAGCAGCGATCCTTTCCGGGTTTTTGCACGGAACATGGCATCTCCCCCTGATCCTGCTCACGCCGTTTTACCTGACCGAAGGCAATCCATTGATCACCATTCCAATATTTCTGCTGCTCTTCACTGCCGCGGGCGCAATCTATGGCTGGCTGCGCCTGGGAACCAACAGCATCTGGCCACCCTCGATTTTACACGGAGCGTTCAACGCCTTTCTGGATATTTTTACGAGGCTCACTCTGTTCACTTCACCCCTGGCAGTTTATTTTGTTGGAGAAAGTGGAGTACTGACTTTCTTGGCGACCGCTGCAGTTGCCTTCTGGTTCCTGCGGCGCCGCTCTATGGACCCGGCAGCTGCGGACTATCCCATGGCGGCCGCTTAAGGGAGAAAAACAATTCCACCCCCCGATTCCACCCTTTGATGGTCGACAGTCCATCCGGCAAGCTGCTATTGTGTTCACAATCATTTATTTCTAACCTTTGAAGGAGAGAAGAATGAATCCAATTACATCTTTTATCAAGCGCTTCCCGCAGGGTGTCTTCTGGGCCATCGCCTACCTCGTTAGCGGGGGTGGCTATACCCTAGCCCAGATGTATCCATCCGAACTTTGGCCCTTCGTTCTCTGGACCATTACCCTGGGTGGAGCGCTCGTCACCGGGGTTATCGACGGCAAGGCAGGTTTGAAAACCTATTTCAGCCGCATCGTCCGCGTACGCGCCGGGGTCCAGTGGTACGCGATCGCTCTATTGACACCGTTCGTCCTCGCCTTTACTGCCTATGGATTGAACATCCTGACCGGCGCCCCAGTCTCCGCGCCGTTTCCCGAGTTCGGCAAAGCGGCAGTGCTGTTTGTGCTTTTTTTTCTCACGAACGCCGGCGAGGAACCCGGCTTCCGAGGCTTCTCCCTGCCGCTCTTGATGAAAAGCAGGTCTGCATTTACAGCCAGCCTGATCGTCGGTCTGTTACACGCGATCTGGCATCTGCCGCTTTACATCGCCGGGGAACAAGGCCTGGTTGATTTCCTGTACCCGCTATGTGGAGCTTTGCTGTTTACCTGGATCTTCAATAACACCAACGGCAGCGTTTTTCTTGCCATGCTGCTGCATGCCTCAAACGATGTAGCCGGCCGGTTCTTCGGTGCCACGTTCTCGGGAACAGCTGTCACTTCCTACTTCGTCTGGTTAGGTGCTGTATTCGTCGCCATGGCGATCCTGCTGCGGGTCTTCGCCGGCCGGGAACTGGGCCACAATCCGGAAGCAGCCGGCGATACGCTGGTGACAGAGCAACCGGCAATAGCGAGATAAGGGACCCGACTCCGGTGGCTGTGTCCTCGTTTTCTCACATTCGAGGGCAAAAGATATATCTTTTCGGAAGGAGAATCAAATGAACCCTATATCGACCCGGCGTTCTTTATCCGCCATCGAGAAACAACGAGG
>DATHTH010000211.1:0-6627 GCA_035463495.1 Anaerolineales bacterium
GCGCCGCGCTGCTGCCCGCCAGACTGTGTGAACGTGATCCCACGCTTGATGCGGTCCACCAGGCGCGAGAAGGGCATGCTCTGTAAATAGACCTTGCCCGGTCCGGTCATCTTCGCCAGGAACAAGCCTTCGCCGCCGAACAAGGCATTCTTGAACCCACCCACGAACTGGATGTCGTAATCCACCGTGGTCGCGAACGCCACCAGGCAGCCCGTGTCCACCCGCAGCGTCTCGCCGGGACCGAGGTTCTTTTCGATCACTGTCCCGCCCGCGTGGACGAAGACCATGCCGTTGCCGGTCAGGCGCTGCAGGATGAAGCCTTCGCCGCCGAAAAACCCGGCGCCCAGGCGCTTAGTGAAGGCAACCTCGATCTCGGTGCCGCGCGCTGCGCACAGGAAGGAGTCCCTCTGGCACAGCACCTGCCCGTTGAACGTGTCCAGGTCGAATGCCACGATCTTGCCCGGATACGGCGCCGCAAATGCGACGCGACTCTTCTGTTGCGCGCTGTTCATAAACGTGGTGATGAAAAAGCTCTCCCCTGTAACGATGCGCTTAAAGCCGGAGAATAGCCCGCCTTCCATGCCGGTCTGCATCTGGATGCCATCTTCCATGTAGGTCATCGTCCCGGCTTCGGCGCGTACGCCCTCGCCCGGGTCCAGCTCGACCTCCACCAATTGCAGGTCATCCCCGAAGATTTGATAATCGATTACATCTGCCATTGTCAGGCTCCTTTGTGAGAAAGTTTGGTTCACGGCGAAACGATTGTACTACGCCGTCCATTCAATGTACGCAGTCCCAGGGCCCCGGTTGCGTTCACAAGTGCGAGGCGTTTCACCCTGGCTTCTTCACTCCGGACCTCCCGCACATCTTGTCTGGTCGGGTGGGCAGTCCGCCTGAGCGTTTATGCGGGAATGTCCTGCACACGTTCTGTCGGCGAATGTAAAGCCGGGCGCCAGCGGCGGCGCCCGGCCCGAGTCGGGTTGTCTTTCGTGAATGAAAAAAAGTACGCTGGACCCTGAACTGCACCGCTCAACCGAGCGCGGCGCACAGGGGACCGAGGAGATCCTCATCATGCTGGCCTGCCTCGAACAGCACCTCTCCCGTGTCAAGGTTGAAGACGGCTCGGCCGATCACGGCGAATATGAGTCCCTCGCCCGGCACCACAAGGCGATAGACGAGCCCAATCTCAGCCAGAGTGAAGGAGCCGTCCTGGCTCACCGTCACCCGATTGATCCCAACATCCGGGCTGGAGAGGGATGCGCCGGTTTCGGGGTTTACAAATGTATGCTGCAGCTTGAAGCGAGCGATCTCCATGGCAAAATCGCCATCTTTATCGAAGTGAGTGGAAATCCTGATCGTGCCCTCCACGTGCTCCTCGATTATGAAGCCGCCGCAATCAAGCGTCTCGGTCACGTCCAGGGGGATCGTGAAGAAGTCCGGCTTGGCAGCCAGGGCGGACGTGGCGAGTATCAAGCTGAGCAGCAGACTTAAGACAATAACGGACAATCGACGATATCCAGACCCGTTCATATCTACACCTCCTGATTGACTCTGTTATGTACGGGACAACCCTAATCACCTGTCATTATTGCACGACGGCTATGCAATGTCAACTTCGTGAGGAAAGACTCAATCGGGACGGTTCAGTATCCGTGCGCTGCATACAATCCGCTTCTGCTCCCGACTCCAGGACCGGGGATCAGACAGGTTTCGACACCGATGTCCGATTAGGTTTAGGTCCAGTACGCCCACGGAGCCACCCGGTTGCCTTCTTGAACCAATCCGGCGCGAGCATCCTAAGGATGAGAGTCGCCGCCACGCAGCCAATGATGGCAAACACCACCCACTCGGTCCAATCGTCCCAGCCATATGTCTCGATGAAAAACGTACGGTAGTCGCTCAGGAAGGAGGGCGCCGCGACCATCAGCGCCACAAAGCCGAGCACGATACCGACCCGGTTGATCGTGTCTTCATTGCGGTTGAGCTCATCCTCCAGCTTCATGCTGGCGAAGAACTGCACGAACGTCACCAGCTCCTCCACGTTGTGGTCCACGTGCTCCTCAATGTCACGGATGTTGAGCACCTTGCTCAGATGCTCGAACTTCCGGATGGCGTAACTGGCGCGGTATGACGAGGTGGGCACCAGCACGTCTCGCAGCAGGGGCAGCAGGTTGAAGGTGTTCGCCACCTCCTGCGACATCTGGCTGATCTCCTTCTTGTCGGCGTCGGTTACGCTGCCGTCCACCACCTTCTTCGTCAGCGCCGGGACGATGTCGAGATGCTTGGTGGTCTCATACTCGATGATCTGCATCGCCGCCCGAATGGTGATGGTATGCTCGATGCCGCGGGCGATGCACTCCCAGTAGCGCTCATAGGGCACCGCTTCCTTCCCCGTCTGCCCGAAGAGATAGATGCGCTTCTCCGGGATGTAGATCAGGGCGCGTTCGGGGGCGAAGATGCACAGGTCGTCGCGCCAGCTCGCCAGGTCTGTGATCTCGGTGCCCTCCCGGTCCATCTCGGGCAGGCTGAGCCGGCCGCCATCCTGTTCCACAAGCACGCCTTCGAGGAGGGCTGCCAGCGTGGACCAGTGGTCCGTCCGCAGCCGGTCGGCTTCCAGGCGCTTGCCGCAGCGCCGGCAGACGATCTTAGAGAAGAGCATTGTCATGTAGCGTTGCCGGTACGGGACGTCCGCCTGTTCGGCGATCTCCTGGAGGGAGAAGACCACATTCTCATTGCTGTTCGGCTCCGACACGCTGACCGGCTCCCGCAGCTCTCGCACAAAGAGATTGGCGCAGTGCATGGCAAGCCTGACCTGCAGCGAGCGGCGGTTCTCCGGCGTCCCGCGCACCGAGAGCTCGAGCTGGCCTCTCAGCAGGTCCACGATGCTCTCGCCCGCCTCCGGCAGGCGCCGGGTGATGCGCACCTCGAGGAAGCCCGTGCGTGAAAGCCGGACGTGGTACTCGTGCATTGCCCAATCCTCCGCATCCACATCCCGGGGCGGGGCGGCTGTCTGCTTTTGCAAATGAAAGGTGGGGAACAACCAGTGCTCGGCAAGGTGACCGCGGAACACCTGGAAATCGTGTCCGCGCGTGGTCGTTTCCTGTTCCTGTTTGTCTTCGAGGAAATGATCCGCCGGGCGCAGGCGGCGCAGCTCCCTGGCAAATGCTTCGCCGCCTCGCAAGCGCTCGAAGTCCATCTTTTCGATCCCCCGGGCGTAATTGCGCAGGTTCAGCGCAATAAATATATGGACTCTGCCGCTGGCGAAGAGATCCTGGGATGGATCGATGGAATCTGCCGTGCATGTACAGCCGCCTGGTTTCATCATCTTTATACTCCCTGTTTGCTCGCTTGAACGAGCGGCGATTCGAGTAGAGGTGGATGCCTGTTGACCAACCATACCACAGTTCCCCACTGCGGATCGCGCGCCGGACGCGTATCTGGTACGGTCCAGGCGTCAGTTGCGATTCAAGTATTAGCCGCACCTTGGAAGCACATACGTCTTCCCCCTTTTGAACTCATAGCCATCCGCGACCAGCTCGGGGTTTTGCTCCGCCACCAGGTCGTAGAACTCGCGCGGCGTCATCCCGGATCCCTGCACCTGCTGCTCCACGACCTGGTTCCACACCATAGAGCGGGTCTTACCGCCCAGGTCGTCCCGCGGGTGTTCCTCCCAGACGATCGTGCAGGTTACCTCTGCGGCAGCGGTAGCCGTGGGCTGGAGGGACTGGAGGGACGGTTCGGTGCCGATCACCACCGGTATTTCACTGGGTGCAGTTGGCTCGCGCAGCTCCGGGACGCTCTGCGCCGTGGACGGTGGGTTGATGGCGTACCAGGTATAGATCGTCACGCCCAGGACACATGCGCCTGCCATGAGCAGGACTGCGCCCGCAGCCAGTTTCGCTACGCCGCCCTGACGCCGGTCCGTCAGGATCAGGATCGCCCAGAGCGGAGGCAGGACGAAGAAGCACAGCACCAGGAACGGCATGGAGCGGTGCCAGGGCGTCTCGTCATAACCCGGGGTTCCCGGGGGTGGGGGCGGCGGCGCGTACGCTCGCGTGTCAGGTACAGCGACCGGCGTGGGACGCAGCGCGACCGCCCCGGTCCTGTCACGGTTCACCCACTTCTGCACGAACCCGGCATACGTGACCAGCTCGGAGAGGCTCCCCGAATAGTTCCCGCCGTGCGCCACATTCTGGCGCTGGTGGTTTGCCTCCGTGATCATCTGCACATCGTTCTCGCTGAACCCCAGGTGCTCTTTGCTGTAGCCGATGAGCGTCTTCCAGGTGGTGCGCTTGCTCTCCACCTCCTCCCGCAGGTGCGGTGCGGTTGCCGCCAGCTCCAGGCGCACGAAGTCTTCCAGCGCCGCGTGGATCTTGAGCAGCGCATCGTTCAGGCTGCGAGTGTCCTCCTGCGAGGCGGTCGAGAGGATCTTCAATCCCTCGCTGAGCTTCGCCCGCATCTCGGCATTTTTATCGTGTTGAGGGCTCATCGTATTTCTCCACCGGCTGACGTCATATGCTGTTCTTGTATTCCGGAACCGGCATGGTACTCCACCTTACAATTTTCTTTGAAGCTCATAGGCTTCTTCTGCCATGCCAAGGACCTGGTAAGTGATCCTGGCAAACTGCTCCGCCAGCTCCGGCATCGGGCGGTTCCATTGGCTTTCGAGCTCAGCCCGCTCGGCATCGTCTGCCAGGGTCAGCAGCCACCACAGCCCGACCACGCCCCAGCGCAGCGCGCAGGCTGCCGCGTATCCCAGGCGCACGAGTTCTGCAGAGCCATGCCAGCCCGCTTCACGCAAGCCCTGCAGGTACGTCGTGAAGATCGCTTCATCAAGGCTCTGCGCATCCGCGGCATCGTATTCGAACCAGAACAGGCTGCCGGCGAAGAGCTGGGCAGCCTCTTCGCCGATCGCGCCGGGTCCGGCAAAGACCCAATCGACGGCGACCGTTTGCATCTCATTTCGAGAATCGCGGCGCAGAAACAGGTTGGGGCGGTAGGCATCCATGTGGCAGAAGGTCTGCGGCAACCGGTCCAGCACGGAGTAGAGCTGCTCGTGATGCTCCCAAAGGCGCAGGGTATCCGCCACGATGGAGCGCGGGAAAGCGGACCGCATCAGCGGCTGCTCCCAAAAACCAGCCTCACGCATCACGTCCAGCGTTTCCAGGCAGCCCTGGTAATATGCCCGGACCCAGCCCTGCACCCAGTTCCGGCTCAGCCATGGGACATCCGGCATCGGATGGCCTGCGGCATAGGCGCCGTTGAACAGCCCGAGGTGATGCGCCGCGGTCCCATATTCCGCCAGCGACCAGGTAGGACCGGCGGCATCCTGGATATCTTCCAGCCACAGCCAGCAGACTTCACCCTGCCCTTCGGTCACGCCAAAGCAGCGCGGCGCCTGCAAGCCGCCCGGCAACGCGCTCAGCAAGCCCTGCTGGTAGGCGAGTATCTCGCGCCGGTGATAATTCCAGCGCCCCGGCTCTGCCTCCTCGACCGGCGCATGCACCGCCTTGAGGATCAGCGACCACGGAGACTCTTCCTCGCCCAGGCGGGCAGTGCCGCGAAAGCGGAACAGTCCTAGGTTAGACGTCTCCGTGTTGATGTAACGAATCGGGTGAACCTCCCGGTGTGTAATCTGGACACCGGGGCTGTTAAACAATTGTCCCACCAGGCTTGTTAGAAGCTCGTTATCGATGTTTTCGATCTCAGGTGCATGTTGAGAGCTCATCGTTAGTCTCCGCCATGGCTACACCAGACCCTGATACCGGGTATTCCCCGGTTCAAGCCATTATAATCCACGCCCCTGCACTAGTCCTCCTGCAGCAGACGCCAGGCGGCGTGGTACCTCCGGATGCGCTGGAGATCGTTTTCGCTCAGCGAGCTCAGCCGCAGCACATCGATGTTATCTTCGATATCGGCGATCTTGACTCTCCTCGCCAGCCTGTTGGTCTTCGCCCGGGCGATGAAGTCCAGATAATCCTCCCCTTCTTTCTTCGTCAGGAACTTCACAGCCTCGACCACTTCCGCCGGGATGCCATCCTCCAGCAGATCCTCGGCAGTGATCTCCGAATCCTCCAGCACATCGTGCAGCAGCGCCGCGGACCTCTCCAGATCCGTCTTCATCTTAGCCATTACCCGCAGCGGATGGAGAATATACTCACGCCCCGCTTTATCGGTCTTGCCCGCGTATGCCTGCAGAGCGATCCGGAGCGACGTTTCGATGAGGTTCATCATCCTCGAATGAGCCTTGCTTGTTTCCTGTTGAAATCCACGCTTTCAACCCTCCAGCCCGCGTTTGCCCATGCGCGCCCATTAACGTGATTCCCCTCTTTTTCATTGTCCCACCACTGTTGATATTCGTAAGCAGAAGGCGGCAATTTGGATTTTATTATTCTTTCGATCTCTTCAAAGGAAAGAACAGCTTCCTTTTGATTTGCAGGTAAACCACGCAGGTAATCTTCAAGCGGAGCATATTTGCCAGCCATCCCTTTCCCTTTCGTTACCACTCGCCTTTAAATGCCTTATCAAGTATTGACCGCTCCGGGCCGCACTCAGCCCAGGGAGCTCAACACTACGCGAGTCCGTTCTATATCTGGCGCCGCCCTGAGCTCCTCAAAGGAGCCCAGA
>DATHTH010000212.1:0-25919 GCA_035463495.1 Anaerolineales bacterium
CGCGCTATCCCGGCAAGTAGGGGTTGGCGTGGGATCTTCCGGGTTCAATGTCGGTGAAGCAGTCGGTGGGATCTGGGTTGGCACCGTCAATCCGGGCCGCGTGGGCGGCAGGGTTGAGGTGACGAAGACGACGGGAGCATCTGTCGGCGTTTCTGCTGCCACCTGCGCGCAGGCGGTGAGCAGTAAAAGGAGAAAGAGAGTCAGTGTTACTGTTCGGAGATGCATCATGTGATTTTGCTATGGGCTGGCGAAGACGACGGTGTAATAGCCGCCCGCGGCGGTATCCGGGACATAAGCATAACCGACGCCCATCTCGGTGACGCTGGATCTCAGGATTTCGTCCCGGTGAATCTGGTCATTCATCCACCAGCTGAAAGCAGTCTGGGGATAGCCGCTGCCGTAGATGATCTCGGCAGAGCGGGACGCAGCATAGCCTGCCGCGGCGACCCGCTGACTGGGAGAGGAACCGTCGGAGCCGCTGTGACTGATGAGACCGTGACAAGCCATATCGATACTGTGTCCCTGGGCGGCAGCGGTCAGCAGGGGATTGACTGCCAGTGGAGCTAATCCAGCCTGGGCGCGGGCGCCATTGATCAAGTTGGCGATCTCGGTCTGGTAGGATGAGCTGGTGGAATAGCTGCAACTGGGGGGACCTGATACTTTCACTGTCGGTACGCCGCTGATAGGGGTGATGGCGATGGTGGGCGCGGCCACGGGGGCCGCCGCGACATTCCCGATCAGGATCTTGACCCAGAAGGTCTGCTCGATCCCGATTGCCATAGGCTGACCACTAGGATTCCGCAATTCATAGAAACCTGTATACGATCCATCTACCGATGGCGCCGTCAGCTCCACCGAAACATCCACCGTCTGGCCGGCTGAGGTCTGCGGGACGGGAGCCGTGTCGGGCGAAGACATGCGATCGCCTGCTACGAATGCGATGGTATATCCGCTCCAGTCACAGTTGCCGTTGTTCATGAAGCGCCAGGTCTTTGTGAATTTCTGCCCTTTCGTCATCGCGGCGTTGTCGGGCACCGTCACGTCTGCGATCATGACTGCGCTGTCCTGGCAGGCACCCGTGGCAGACTCTCCCGTAGCAGCGGCGGTCCCTGTGCCATCCGGTGTGCCTGGAGTTCCAGGAGTGGTCGGAGCAGAGGTGGAGGCGTCTGGCGTCACGGTTGGCAGGGACAGGCCCGGTTGGGTCGGCGGCAGGGTGGAGGTCACAAAAACAGGCGGCGTGGAAGTACCTTCGCCCTGGGACACGCTGACGCAGGCGACAAGGCTCAGGCTTATGAGCAGGGTCAGGATCCGAATTTTCCTCATACAGGGATTCTACTTGGGAAATATTAAAGAAAACGTCCCGAAGACGTTAGTTCTGCCTCCGGGACATGTTCTCGCGGAAGCGGTCCCTATCGCCGGGCAAAGACAAGTGCGTAGAAGCCGTAACCATCGAGAAAGGCATAGCCCACGCCGATCTCGGTGAACGTAGTGCTCAACAGGTTCTGGCTGTGGCGAGGATCTGTCCTATCGTTGATCCACCAGTTGACCACAGCCTGGCCATTGAAGGGTGGATTGTTGCCGTTGACATTTTCGGAGACCGACTGGGCAACATATCCGGTATCCGCCACACGCGAGCGCGCCGTGGAGCCGTCGCTGCCGGTATGAACATAAAGCTTGTTGCAGGCGATATCGTTGGCATGTCGCTGAGCCGCCTGGGTCAACAGCGGATTGACTGTATACGGAGTCAGGCCGTTCCGCTCACGGTAGCCATTCAGGGCGTTGATAACTTCTGTTAGTTTCGCCCGGTCGATGGTGTACGCGCAGGTCCCGGTCGTGACATTCGCACGGGACGTGCCGGTGGTAGAGGCTGAGGCTGTCGAAGTCGTAGCTGTGACCGTCGCCGAGCCGGTAGCTGCACTCGACGGTGCCGTAGCGGTGGTTGTCGGGGAGGAGGTCGCAGCGCTCACCACGGTGACGTTGATGATCGTCCACAGGCGCGAATCGTCGTCGATGCTCATGATCAAGCCTGCCGAGTTTTTGATGACGAAATTGCTCTGATAGGTGCCGGTATTAAGCGGCGCTGTCAGATCTACGGAAATATCCAGGTTCTGACCAGGAAATGCCACGCCCAGAGGAAACGAGTCCAGCGCGGTGAGTCTCTCTCCTGAGTAATACGAGAGCGTGTAATCCGGTCCCCAGACGCACGTGCCGGTGTTAGTCACGCGCCAAGTCTTGGTAAAAGTGGTGCCGCCTGCCACGTTCGTATTGTCCGGGACAGTGACATCCGCGACAAAGGAAGCTCGATTGGTGCAGTCCGGTGCGTTCGTGGGCAGCGGCGTGCCCTCGGTTGGCGTGGCGCTCGGCGGTGTGAAGGATGGATCTACAGTGGGCGTCTCGCTCACGGCTGGCTGAGTTTCTTCGAGAGGCGGTCCCTCGGTGAGGGCGACCAGCGCGGTCGCGACCTCTGTATCGGTGACGAGAGGCGGGGTGGTCTCCGCAGTCCCCTGTCCGCTGCAGGCAGATACTGTGAGTGCTACCAGCGTGACGACAATGAATAGCTTCTTGACCATCCTCAGCCTCCTTTGCATCCATATTGAAGTGCGCACCACAGGGATGTTGGGGTCAAAACAATGCCATTTGTGCTTTCGATTTTTCCAGCGGGTCGCCGGCGATCTGCTCCTCGAAAGTCTCACGCGTCAGCACCGGGAGCTCGATCAGCGTCCGCAATAATCGATATTTTACAACCTGAATCCCTTTTATGCGCATCGCTAATTCCGGATCGCGTTGAAGCTTATAGGCTGCCAGGGCAGCGCGCCCACCCGGGATGACAATCGTAGTTTGCCCGGCGGCATTTGTCGCTTCGGTGACCGCCCGCCCCAGGAGGGCTGAGGCAAGCACAATAAAGGTACGCTTGACCTCTCCATCTTGTTCCCAGTAGTAAAGCTTCTCTGCCCGACGTGTGGAATAGCCGAGTCGTCTCCCCAGGGCCTCGATCAGGCTCGGGATGGAGTATAGCTCGGTGCGCCGCGCCGCTGCCACATCCTCCGGGCGCAGTTTCCACGTCCCAGCCTCTTTACTGGCATACGAGGATAAAACGGCGTAGATGATGCCATGCGAAGGTGTCAACAATCCCGGAAAACGCGGGTAAACGTCGTGAGCGATCTCGAGATAAATACTGCTCGGATGCTTCTGCAGAAAGCCCACCACCGCGACCTCGACGCGGTCGGCTAACGACTCGCCCAAACCACCGAAGTCGCCCCCACTTTTGTCTACCCCCCACAGCCCCGTCTCCACGCTCTCTCCGCCTGAGTGATGGACGAAGCGCGGGTCTTCTTCCAACGCCTTCTCGACCAGGGCATGAGTCTCGCGCAGCGCCTCATCGAATTCCCGGTCTTTCTGTTTGAGGGCATGCGACTCTGCAAGGGTAATCAATCCTGCGGCATGTACGTGCAGATAACTGGCAGGCTCTCCGCGTTCCAGAAGATGCGTCCGGATTGCCTCACGGATATCTTCTCTGCGAGCTTCACTTGGCTGCGGTTTGACGGGCTCGCCGCACGTCCACAGGATCTGGATGGGATCGTGCTCTGTGCGCATTGCAAGAGATGTCAGATCGAAGCCGGCTGCGCTGGCAGCCGTAAGGGCTGAGGTCAGGAAGGATGGCTCCGGCTCTGAGAGCAGCGCAAAGAATGGTGTGCCCGGCGGCAATAACCCGGAGAGATGTGTAAGGGTAGCATTGGAAGCGGTGGCATTCCATGCCCAGTCATAGCGCCGGCGGCGCAATGCAGGCTTATATGGCTCCACTGCTTCGGGTCCCCACAGCCAGCCTGCCCACAGCGCGGATAAGGTCCAGAATGCCTGGTTAGGACGCGGCAGAGAACTGACCACGGCCTTGATGGGAATCTTCTTCCCGACTTCCTCTGCCAGATCCCGCAGGCGCCCCTCATAGATGCAGATGCCGCCGCTTTCCGGGAGGGTCTGCGGCCAGGGTTCGATCACAACGCCGGAAGCCGTTTCGGTCCACTGGTGGATGCCCCCCTCGAGCTGCATCCACAGATTGTGCTCCCGGAACTGGCCTGGCACGTTGAGCTGTTTAGGTCGTCGCCGTCCAGATGGATGATCCCATAAGGTGTTGCCGGCATCGCAGGCGATCAAGATCAAGGCGTTCAAGGCGCGGCGACGTTCGGGGGTCAGGTTCAGGCTGTCGAGGCGGTTGATGACCGTGGTCAGAAAGTAGAGGGGGCGCGGTAGATAATATTCGATCGCCTCCTCCGCATAGACTCGGTCTTCGTCATCCAGGGCGACGACGCGCTCGAAGGCGCGCGAGCGGTGCAGGGCATCTGTCCCGGCTATCCGTTTTGCCCGCTCGATATCAAGAGGGTTTGCTTCACGCTCCCCGGAATCTTCACAGTGCGGACAGGTGTAGAGGCGCGCATACGGCGCCTGTTCGCCCCTGCGCCAGAGGAAGGCATCGGCATAGATCTCCATGCCGCACTTCTCACAGGGCGTGAGATATAGCGATTGCAGGTGCGTGCCGAGCCTTTCCTCGCCCTTTTTCGAAGCCGCCAGGTCTGCCAGCGCTGCTTTGAAATCGGTCTCCGTGGGAGGGTCCGCGGACATCTCCAGCAGAAAGCGCGTGATGGGATTGTTGATCGTAACCAGAACGCGATACCCGGAGCGCGCGGCTTCCAACACCAGCCGCGCAGAGAAACCAAATGGATCGAGCACCCAGCTGCTTGCAGGCGCGTTCGCAGGCAGCCATGCGGATATGACTCCTTCTTCTAATGGCGGTGTAAATCGCGCCAGCGGTCCCGGCTCTGCAGGCAGCATGCCCGGAATATAAGGGTGCAAATCCATGGATTAAGTATACACCCCTGATATTTCGCGCTTCCACTGCGCGCGGCTCAGCGTGATGAACCTACGGAATCGCCCCCATCGTCGGCGCGCACATAATGTCGTAATACTCCAGTTCTGTCGCCTTGTTCTGTTCTGCATAGGCGGCCGCATCCTTCCCGATATTGCGGACCGCATCCAGACTCGCCTGCACCTGGTAGGGCCAGTAGCGCGGCAGCACCATGCGCGGGTCGTTGACATAGCCTTCCGGCAGGAAGATGGGCCGTGCCGGGTCCTGCTCATCGGCAAGCGGGATCCAGTTGTACATCACGGGACCGCGCGGGTTGATGGTAAAGCCGATCCGGTAGCCGTACTGGCGCGCCGCCTGGACGGGGCGAACGCCGAAGTTGCCGCCGGGCCAGATAATGGCAACCGGCGTCGTGTTGAAGTGAGTCTGCAGGTTTTCCTTCGATCCTTCCAGCTCCTGCCGGAGGAACTCGTCGGTGGAGGCATCGGTCATGTTCTCGTTGTGGATGAAGCCATGTGACTGGTAATCCACCCAGCCTTCGTTTGCCAGAACCTGGTTCTCCGCCAGGAAGGCATCCTCGGCGCCGAAAGCGCTGATCCAGCCATTGACCACGGGCCAGCCCCAGCTCTCATAGTACGGCCGGAAGTGCTCGTTGAAGCTCTCCGAACGGTGGCGGTCGTCCACGATCAAGAGCACCGAGCGCGCGGGGATTGTAGCATTGTGGTCGAGAAAGTCCGCCAGCTGGGTGGCGGTGATGGCTTCGAAGCCCTGTTCCTTTAAGTCGTCCATCAGCTGCCTGAAATCTTGCTTGCTGATATCGTGTGTGCGGGTGGCCTGTTCCTGGCTAATGCCATGGAACATAATCGCCATCACAACCGTTCCGGGCGCCGCATTGTTGGAGTTCCATTTGTCATACAGATACTGGCAGGGATCTGTGATGTAGATGTGAGGTGTATCGAGCGGATTCAGCTGACTCGCCACGAAGGTCCCCGGGAGCGCAGGCGGCGTACGGACAGCCGTCGCAGTCGAAGGGGGCATTTCGCTCGGGAAAGAGGTTCCCGTGGGCTGCAGGGCTGCCAGGGCGGTCTCGAATGCCTGGGTCAACGCGACGCTCATGTCCGGGGTAGATTCTGACGGGGGCGCAGGCTGGCAGGCGGTGTTAAGAAGGACGAAGAGTAGAAGGAAGAAAGTTGAAAGACGGGATGTATTCATTGGATTTCGTTAATCTTAACAGAAAAGGCGCGCCGGCCGACACGCCTTTTCTGTTTTCTCATTTTACGCTTCAGATATGTGAGCCTTGCAATGGTTGGATCAGAGAACCTTCGCAAGACGATCTGTGGTCTTACGCGTCTTTATCGCCTCGAATAAACGCTTCTACCTTCTCCCGGCTGACATCATCCCGGAATTGTTTGGGCGGTGTCTTGAAGAAATAGGAGGAAGGCCCGACAAGGGGACCGCCTACTTTCCGGTCCAGCGCGATCTTTGCGCAGCGGATGGCGTCGATCATCACGCCGGCTGAGTTGGGGCTGTCCCACACTTCGAGCTTGACTTCCACGTTGAGCGGCACATCGCCGAAGGTGGTCCCTTCCATGCGAATGTATGCCCACTTGCGGTCGGTAAGCCAGGGCACATGGTCCGAGGGACCGACATGCACATTATCCTGCTCGAGCTCGTACGGAATCATGCTCGTCACCGCGTTGGTCTTGGAGATCTTCTTGCTCTCGAGGCGCTCGCGCTCAAGCATGTTGAGAAAATCCGTGTTTCCGCCGAAGTTGAGCTGGTAGGTGCGGTCCACGCGCACGCCGCGGTCGACAAACAGCGTTGCCAGCGCTCGGTGCAATATGGTTGCGCCCACCTGGGACTTGATGTCATCGCCCAGGATAGGAAGCTTTGCATCCCGGAATCGCTTCGACCAGTATTCGGAGGAAGCAATAAACACCGGGATGCCATTGACAAACGCGCAGCCGGCTTCGATGGCTTGCTCTACATACCATTTGGTCGCCATCTCAGAACCAACCGGCAGAAAGTTCACAACGACATCGGTCTTCGTATCCTTGAGCAGCCGGACGATATCTGCCGTCGGTCCAGGCGCCTTCTGGATCGTGCCTGCAAGGTACTTGCCAAGTCCATCATGGGTCATGCCGCGCACCACGGGCGCACCGAGCTGGGGTACCTCTGCAAACGTATAGGTGTTATTCGGCTCGGCAAAGATGGCCTCGCACAGGTCCTTGCCAACCTTGGTCGCATTGATATCGATGCCAAGCGTAAACTCGATGTCGCGAATGTGATAGCCGCCCAGCCGGGCATGCATGATCCCCGGGACATGCGCATCGTCGGCGGCATCTTTATAATACTGGACTCCCTGGACGAGCGAGGAGGCACAGTTTCCCACGCCGATGATTGCAACGCGTACTTTTCGACTAGCCATGAAATTGGATCTCCTTGTAGTTAGAGTTTTTCAGACGATTACAACGAAACGATTATTCTATTGCGCGACCTCTATTGTATAATGTCCGCCATGCTCACCAACCAACGCATCGATCATCTCGAACGACTGTTGGAAGTGGTACGGGGTCTAACCACGGCGCCCGATCTGGAAGCCTTTTTACAAACGATCATTAATGAAGCCATTGAATTGACCGAAAGCGAGCTTGCCTCGATCCTGGAATACGATGAGGCCATCGGAGAATTACGCTTCCTGGCCATGCACTGGTTTCAGCGGGATCTGCTTCGTCCGGTGAGTGTGCCTCTGGAGGGAAGCGCGGCGGGCTGGGTCTATCGCCGTGGCCAGCCTCTCATCATCCAGGATGCGAAAGTGGATAAGCGCCACTTTAAAGTGGTGGACCATGTCACAAAGCATCAGACCCACTCTCTGGTGGCTGTTCCGCTCGTGGTGCGCGGTGAAGTGGTGGGTGTGCTCGAGGCGCTCAATAAAAAGGATGACGCTCATTATACTGAAGAGGACCTGACCATCCTGGAAACGCTGGCGGCGCTCGCAGCCCAGGCGATGAGGAATGCCAGCCTGCAGCGTAAAGAGAGAGCAACCAGCATCGAGCTTGCCGAGCTGGAACGGCTCAAATCCGATTTCATCGCCATCACCTCGCACGAGCTCCGGACCCCGCTTGGCTTGATCCTCGGCCACGCCACATTCCTGCGTGAGCTGGCAGCGGCAGAGCACGCCGAACAGCTCGATACGATCCTCCGCAATGCCACGAAGCTCAAGGAAATTGTCGAAAACCTCTCGGATGTGGAGAACGTGCAATCCGGCGCTGCCCGGGTGCGCAGCCAGAAGGTCTCGCTCGCCAGGATCGTGCAGGATGTCATCCTGACATTTCAGGATGAGGCGAAGGCGAGAAACATTACCGTCACAACGGAGATGGCAGCCAATCCCTTTTATCTGCATGCCGACGAGGCAAAACTCGGTATTGCGCTGAGCAACCTGGTCAAGAATGCGCTCCAATTTACCGAAGCCGGCGGGCATGTGACGATAAAGATCGAGGAGAATTCTGGCCATCTGCGAGTAAGCGTGAACGACGACGGCATTGGCATCCCGGCTCGCGATCTGCCGCGCGTCTTCGAGCGCTTCTTTCAGGTCGAGACGCATCTCACGCGTAGATATGGCGGCATGGGGCTGGGGCTGGCGGTTGCCAAGGCAAACATCGAGCTGCATGGGGGGCGCATCTGGGCGGAGAGTGAGCCCGGGAAGGGCAGTACGTTTACGTTCCTGTTGCCGATCGAACGGGCGGGACACGGGATGGCAGCCGGTCCATTTATCGAGTAGTTGGCTTTTTCTCTGATTTCCGGGTGACAGTCACGAGCACTGCCACCTTTTCTTTTATAATGGGCGGACATGGAGCCCCAGTTTCTGGTTTTCGGTAAGCTGACACGTGAATATCTTTTGCCGCCTTCGGGCCCGGCGAGGCTGGATGTGGCGGGAGGAAATCTGCTCTATGCTGCGGCTGGGCTGCGGATCTGGGAGTCAGAGATTGGGCTGGTGGCAAGGGTTGGGAATGATTACCCGCGCGAGTGGCTCAACGCTTGCATAGCGCGCGGCTTCGATACCTGCGGAATCCGGATTCTGTCCAGAAATATGGACTTGCGGGAATTCCTTGCCTACAGCGAATCGTTCGAGGTCAGCCGGATCAACCCGGTCTCTCACTTTGCGCGGCGCGAGATGACGGTCCCAAAATCGCTACTTGGCTATCAGCCTCCGGACGAGAACCGCAAACCAGAGCCCGAGAGCCTGCTGAACGTCACCGATATCCCGGAGGATTATCTAACGGCGCGCGCTGCCCTGCTATGCCCAATGGATATCGTCACTCAGACGCAATTGATCGCCGGGATGAAACGCGGCAGTGTCCACACGTTTGTCCTCGACCCTGGCCCCGACGCGATGAAGCCCAAGGCGCGCCGCGAGCTGCCGGTCCGGCTGAATGGCGTGACGGCGTTTTTGCCCTCACAGGAGGAGATGCGGAATCTCTTCTGGGGCCAGACGCATGACCTGTGGGAAATGGCGGAAGGGGTCTCCGTGTATGGTTGTGAATATGTGGTCATTAAATGTGGGGCGCAGGGTCAGATGCTGTACGATACCAATACCAAAAAGAGATGGGAAATCCCCGCCTATCCTGCCCGGCTCGCCGACCCCACAGGCGCAGGCAGCGCTTTCAGCGGCGGCTTCCTGGCGGGCTATTGTAAGAATTACGATCCGCTCGAGGGCGTATTGTACGGAAACGTTTCCGCATCCCTCAGCATAGAGGGCAGTGGCGCCTTCTATGCAATGGATGTGCTGCCCGGCCTGGCGCAGGCACGGCTGGGTGTGTTGCGGGAAATGGTACGAGAAGTGTAATGAATGATCTTGTGAGTCGAGTGGTGCAACTGGCGGTCCGCATCCAGCAGATTCCGGCGCCCACGTTCCAGGAGGGGAATCGGGCCGAATTTGTCCGCAGTCTGTTTCTCGAGGAGAAGCTGCAAGAAGTTTGTGTCGATGAGGCCGGGAATGTTCTGGGACGCTTGCGCGGAACGGGGACGGAGCAGCCGCTGATCATCACAGCTCATATGGATACGGTCTTCCCCGCGGAGACCGATCTTACGCTGAGGCACGGTTCCGGTATGATTCATGGTCCCGGCATTGGGGACAACTCGCTGGGGGTTGCTTCTCTCTTCGGACTGATTTGGTCTCTACGGGAGCGCGGTATTCCTTTGCCCGGCGATGTGTGGTTCGTGGCAAACGTCTGCGAGGAAGGCCTGGGCGACCTGCACGGTATGAGGGCGATTGTCGAACGCTTTGGCGCTGCCGTGCATGCTTATCTGGTTCTGGAAGGGCTGGCGCTCGGACATGTCTATCATCGTGCGGTGGGCGTCCGGCGTTACCGCGTCATGGCGCGCACGGGGGGAGGGCACTCGTGGTCCGATTATGGCCAGCCGTCTGCCGTGCACGAGCTGGCAAAGCTGGTTGTGGCTCTCACCTCTCTCACGTTGCCGAAGTATCCGCGCACGACGATGAACGTTGGAAAGATTTCTGGCGGTACGTCCGTAAATGTGATCGCTGCTGAAGCGTTTTTCGATCTGGACTTACGCTCGGAGGGGCGCGAGTCGTTGACCGAATTGATCGCCGCAGCGGAACGGCTGATCCATCATGCCAACCGACCCGGCGTCAGTGTTGAGGCGCAAGTCATCGGACAGCGTCCCGCCGGTGAGATGCCGGCGAATCATCCCCTGGTGCTGCTGGCGAGAGATTGCCTGCGCGAACAGGGATTGGACGCCAGCCTGATCTCCGGCTCGACAGATGCCAATGCGCCCCTGAGTAAGGGCTACCCAGCCCTGGTGCTCGGCGTGACCACCGGCGGCGGCGCTCACACCCTGCATGAGTACATCAATACCACGCCCGTTGCACAAGGGATGGAGCAGCTGGTGCGGTTTGTGAGCAGAGTCTGGAAGTAATAAGAGTTTCGGATTGTTCAAAAATGAAAACGCAATTACACAATCTTGGCCGATTACCAATCTCCGCTCTCCAGCCTCTACTTTCCACGTTCTACTTCAACCCCACCACCTCATACACTGTGAGCGGCTGCGTCTTGCCTTTCACCGAGAGAGGCACGAATGGCCTGGCTTCGATCTCCTTTTCTACCCGTTCATACGCTTCCCGGCTGATTAAAATCTGGTTCCGGGCGCAGTTCTCCTGAATACGCTTGGTAGTGTTGACGCTGTCGCTGATCGCCGTATATTCCAGTCGTTTTTCCGTGCCGATCCATCCCAGCACCGCCTCACCATAATGGATCCCCACGCCAAAGCTGAGATGGGCATCTTCCGGCATTTCGGCATGCAGTGCAGCCACCGCATCCCGGATCGCCAGGGCCGACTTCACGGCGCGCAGCGTATGGTCGGATTGGGGGAGAGGAGCGTTGTACCACGCCATCACCGCGTCGCCCAGGAACTTATCCACGGTTCCTTCGTGGGCGAGCACGGCATCCGCCGCAGCAGCAAGGTAACGGTTCAGCACAGCTACCAGCTCTTCCGGGGAATGCCTCTCGCTGTAGGCGGTGAAGCCGCGGATATCGGCGAACAGGATCGTGATATCACCTTTTTTGCCGCCGATCTGCAGACTATTCGGGTCGATCTGGTCAAGCACCGCCGGCGAGACCATGCGCTGTAAGAGTCTGCGCTGCGCTTCGAGCTTTTTCTGCTCGGTCATATCGTCGAGCACGATCGCGACCCCCTGCGTCTGCTGGCCCGCATCCTTCAGCGGAGAGAGATTGAAGCGCCAGTCCACGAGGCCGCGTTCGGGAAGGCTCTGGCTGAGCTCCAGTCCCACGATGGGTTGATCTGTCGTGCGCACGGAGAAAAGGTGTGGCAGGATATCGCTGGCAAAAGTAGGCATGATGTCGCCTAGCGGGCGGCCAACGATCTCGGCGGAAGTACGTCCCAGGATGGAGGCTGCGGCGCGGTTGCACAGCGTGATCTGGTCCTGCACGTCGGCTGTGATCACCCCGGAGACGATGGACGCAAAGACGTCGTCCATCAGGTTTTTAAGCTCGGTGACTTCTGCCAGGGTTCGCTTAAGCGAAGAGAACAAACGAGCGTTTTCTATTGCCACGGCCGCCTGGTCGGCAAACCCCAGCAGCAGGTCCCGGTCTGCTTCCGAAAAGATGCCGGTGCGGATGCGGTTGTCGGTGTAGATAACGCCGATCAGCTCTGATTTCACGCGCAGGGGAACACAAAGGATCGAGCGTAAGTTAAAAGCGATGATGCTTGCCTGACCGTCGAAGCGCGGATCTTCGCGAGCGTTTGTGGTCAGAAGGGCTTCTCCTCCCTCAATGACGCGCTGGACTACCGTGCGGCTGATGGCAAATTCACTCTTGTTGATGGACTCTTGTTCCCAGTTGCGGGCGATGCGGATGACCATTTCCCCCTGCTCATCGCGCAGCATCAGGAAGCCGCGTTCCGCGCCTGTCAGACGGACGATGGTGTCCATGACGATCTGCAGCACTTCGTCCACTTCGAGCGTGGAGTTGACCACTTGAGCGATTCCCGCCAGCGCCTGCAAATGATTGAATTGTTGCTCGAATGGAATCAATAATTCGCTGACACGAGTCAGCGAATTCTCGAGATTCTTCAATCCCTCCACTGTTTCTGCCAGGTCTTGCCCAGATTCTAGCGATGTGCGCAGTCTGGCGCTTTGCTGGGCAGCGAGAATAACTCGGTCATTGATGGAGATTGTCTGGGTCTTGGCTGTGTCCATGAGGTGTCCTTCGGTTGATCAAGACCCGCTGTTTTGGGCGTGGAGTCGTCAGCGCCGGGGCTTGCCGGCAAAGAGGTAGCGGATCCACTCTAGAATGGTTTGTTTCCGTATGTTGAAGGCAGCCTGGCGGGCTTGTACAACGTCTGCCGTTCTGGAAGTATAAAGCGAGGTCTGGTGTTCGTCTAGAAGGATTTTGATCTCATGGGCTGTATTCGGCAGCAGGCGCGTCAGCCGGGTGGCCCGCTCACTCGGAGTCGTGTGCACGGGCACCGCCTGGTCCAGATAGCGCAAGCCAAAGTTGACGCTCTCGAAGGCTCTTTCGACGGGTGAAAGCCTAGCCCAGGTCTCCCAGCGCAGGAGCCAGAGCGGTACGTCCAGACCGGTGCGCTCTATCCCGACGCGCAGCAAGCGTGGGACACGTGTGTGTAAAGCATAACGATGGGCGAGGAAAATAATCAATCCGGCAAGGATTGCCAGCAGCGGGACCAGGTAGATCGGTCGAAATGCCAGCCCGCGGGTGTCGTCAACCGGCACAACTGCACCGTCTTGCGTTGTCTCCGGGGGCAGCTCCGCGAAGGTGTCCTCGATCCTTAAGTCTGCTGGAGGCAGGATGCCTAGATCCTCATTCGGATCGCGTGGCGGGAGCGGGCGACTGAGCGGCGCCTGGCCGGCTGTGGGCTCGAACTCTACCCAGCCGATTCCGGGGAAGTACACCTCAGGCCAGGCGTGCGCGTGAAACCTGCGGACGGTGTAGCTATTGTCGTCGCGTTCCCCTTGCGCAAAACCTACCGCCATGCGCGCCGGAACACCCAGGGAGCGCAGCATGAGCACATCCGCCGAAGCGTAATAGACACAGTATGCCTTTTTATATTCGAACAGGATCCATTCCAGCGAATCGCGGTTGCGCGGCGGCTCCTCGATCGTTTCTGCGTATTCGATGTTGTTTCGCAGGTATTCGGTGACTGCAATCGCTTTATCATAGGGTGTGACCGCGCCCGCGGTGATCTGCCGTGCCAGCTCCTGGATCCGAGGTGAAAAGTCGGGCGGTACCTGTAAATACTTCTCTGTGACCCACGCCGGATAGCTCGTGCCAGCCTCCTGCAGCTGCTGCCGGTTCGGATTATTCAGGACCGCATCCACCTGGTACGTCTCTCCGCCGCGCAGCGCGGGGTAGGCGTGCCAGGCAATCAACTCCTTGCCCTGATCGGCAGGCACAACAAAGGTGACGCCGGGCCGGCTGACCCAGATCGGTTGGGTGGGAGAATACAGCAGTGAAAATTCGGTATCTCCGGTGTGGAACACAAAGCGGGCAGGTGTCTTCTCCTCCGCCTCGACATGATAAGGATTGGAAACCGAAGGAAGGTACTCCTCACGCGTCGTACCGGTGGTATACCATTGACCGTCTACGAAGCGGTCATATGTGCGGCCGCGCCAGAAATAGCGCGGAGGTCTCTGATCAACAGGAATATCGGCAGGCGCTTCCACCTGGAACATGAGCGAGTCGGAGAGTGGGAACCCACTCCCGAGTGCGAGCTGGGAGCCGAAGAATTGGCCGCGCGTGCTGCCGCTCGGGGATTCCAGTGCGCTGACCGCGTTCTCCATCTTCTCCCGAAATTCATGCCACGGCCGGGTCACCTGGTTCCATGTACGGACTGCAGATTTCATGCTGGATATGGTGCCCGGCGCCGTCCATGCCATGATGATGATCAAACCGGCCGCAACCGCCATGCTGCTCGTCAGGTCCACGCTCGTGTCGGGTGAGAGAAAAATCCGTCGTTCGCGCCAGGAGCGCTTATTCTGCAGGAACTGAAGCCTGCCGAGCATCAACAGCGCGACGAAGGCAAAAAACGCCAGGAACCACAGGCGACCGGCAAGGGTGTTGTCGTAGTTCTGGATAATCATCAAGCCGATCGCGGCGGGCAGGGTGGCGCCAAGGTAATCCTGGTTGCGCACAAGTGCATAGCTGGACAGGGAGCTGATGACCCAGAAAGCAATGCACATCACCGCTACAAAGAATAGCGGATCCTCCACCGGCCGCCGGCCGAGGAAGTCGGAGGTGGAGAAGAATAAACGACCTCCCACGCTTAGCAGCTGCTCCTCCAGCGACGTTTTCTGGTCCATGACCAGCGTCCACTGGAGGGGCAGCAGCATCAGCATGTAAAAAACGTTAAGCCAGCGCGTAATTGGGCGTGAGAGTGTGCTATATCCCAGCGCACTGCCCACCACAAATCCCATAAATGTAATGATCTGTGTGAGGTGCAGGTGTGGAGTCCAGCCGGTAGCTACCAGACGCGAAGCGACGGTCTGCAGCAGGACAAAGTGCAGGCCGATCATCGCCCAGTCCCACCAGCGGGATTGCGGTACGTGTAACTTTTCCATCTTTTGAGTGTAAGTGTACAATAGAAAGAAGTAGCGGATCCAATACCGGAGAGGGGTTTTTGTGCCAGCTACAACGGCAGATACCCTTCTCCCGTGTTTTTATAGAATGCCGGTCGCACCCCATGAGGGATCGAGCCGAGAAATAATTGTAGCCCACAAATTGTTCTGACAAGTTAAGGAAATGATGAGATAACCGCTCATTCCACACGACGGACCGCAAGGAGATTTACATGGATACACTCGCTCAATCTGGAATCGACTGGATTCTTGCCATTCAATCACTTGGCGCCTGGCTCGAGCCACTGATGGAGTTTTTTACGTTCCTCGGCTACGAGGATTTTTTCTTCATTGTTTTACCGTTGGTCTACTGGAGCCTGGATGCAGGACTAGGATTGCGGATCGCGTTTATCCTTGCCACCAGTAACTACATCAACGCGATCGCCAAAGTGCTGTTTGCAGCGCCCCGGCCATACTGGGTGAGCGCGGAGGTCGAGCCGTTTTCTGAGGAAAGTTCGTTTGGCACTCCGTCTGGTCACGCTCAGAACGCGGTCGCGAACTGGGGAATCATGGCAGCATCGTTGAACAGGCGCTGGGCATGGGCGGCGGCTTTTGTTCTGGCATTCTTAATTGGCTTTTCGCGTCTCTATCTGGGGATGCATTTCGTGCATGATGTCCTGGTGGGTTGGCTGATCGGGCTTGTGCTTCTCTTTTTGTTCCTAAGGTTCTGGGACCCGGTTGCCCGCTGGCTTAAGGAGAAGACGCTCGGTCAGCAGGTGCTGTACGCCTTTGTGATTTCTATCCTGATGGTCGCAGTGGGTTTGCTTGTCACGCTGCCAATGAACGCCTATGTCTTCCCTGCCGAATGGACGGACAATGCGCTGCGCGCCGGACCTCTGCCGGATCCCGTTTCGATCGAGGGAATTCTAACCTCTGCCGGCTCATTCTTTGGACTAGCAGCCGGGGCAGCCTGGATCGCTGCGCGGGGCGGGTACAGCACCGCCGGACCGCCCGCGAAACGTGCGCTGCGGTATATCGTCGGGCTGGTGGGGATCGCGCTCTTCTGGTACGGGCTGGGGGAGATCTTTCCGCGCGGCGAGACGTTCGTCCCCTTGCTCCTGCGCTACATCCGTTATACCCTGGTCGGTTTCTGGGTGACAGCAGGAGCCCCTTGGTTGTTTTTTCATTTCAAATTGGCGGGCGAGCCCAAGATGTAGGGTGCCGCTCTGTTATAATCCCAGGTCTACGGCATTATCCCCTGGAGAATTTATTTTTTCATGACTCTCGAGCGCGGCGCATTATTACACAAGCGGTATCGCATTGTTGAGATACTGGGGCAGGGCGGCATGGGCTCCGTGTATCGCTCCGTCGATGAAAATCTGGGGGTGGATGTGGCGGTCAAGGAAAATCTGTTCACTACCGATGAGTACGCCCGTCAGTTCCGTCTCGAAGCGGTCATCCTTGCCAATCTGCGCCATCCGAACCTGCCGCGCGTCACCGATCACTTTGTCATCGGCGACCAGGGGCAATATCTGGTGATGGATTACATCGAGGGGGAGGACCTGCGCCAGCGCATGGAGCGTATGGGGAATATCACGGAGGACGAAGCCATCCTGATCGGCGCTGCGATCTGCGATGCCCTGGCATATCTCCACACCCGCAAGCCTCCCATCCTTCACCGCGACTTGAAGCCGGGCAACGTCAAGATCACCCCCGATGGACATATCTTTCTGGTGGACTTCGGTCTCGCCAAGGTGCTGCACGGCAGCCAGGCAACCACCACGGGCGCGCGGGCGATGACGCCCGGGTACTCGCCGCCGGAACAATACGGCACCGCTCGCACCGATCCGCGCACCGACATCTACTCTCTGGGAGCCACGCTGTATGCCGCCTTAAGCGGCATCATTCCTGAAGATGGCCTGGCGCGCGCCATGGACAACACTCAGCTTACACCGCTGCGCAAGCGCAATAGTAAGGTTTCAAAGCGCCTGGCTTCTGCAATCGAGAAGGCGATGGGTGTTGACCCGGCAGATCGCTTTCAGAATGCTGAAGATTTCAAGCGCGCCCTCCTGGGAACAAAGACAAAGACCGCTCTTCTTCCCAACGATTATGTGATCGATCCGCCGCCGCCGGAGGTAATGGAGGAGATGCAGCACGCCGCAGCAGAAAAACCATCCAACCGGTTGAACAGTCATAAGATGGTCAATTCCGAGGGCGTCTCCTCGGCGGGGGAATTACCGGTCTTTAAGCCGCGCCGCAGGAAAAAAAAGGCCCGGCAGCGGGCTTTGTGGGGGCTGTTGGCGGCATTGCTTTTGCTCTCACTGGCGGCGTTTGCAATCGTGCGATTTCAGCCTTCGTTCGTGCCGCCCCGGGTGGTCAGTTTTCTTAGTCCGCTGGCAGATATCAGCCTGCCATTTGTTTCCGCGCCGAGTCCGGTACCGGCTACTCCCGAGCCGACTCCAACCGCGCTCCCCACTGCTACGCCGCTCCCGGTGCTTCCTACAGCCACCGTCAACGTTTTGATTACCAACACCCCGCCGCCGTCAACGGAGATCACACCAACACCGGATGATACGCCGGTCCCTGCTGCAACTCTTATGGGTGGCTCGGGGCAGATCGCATTCGCCTCCACGCGTTCAGGCAGCTCGCAGATCTATCTGGTGAATGTCGACGGTACAAATGAAATGCAGCTGACCGAAATCGAGGCTGGCGCCTGCCAGCCGTCCTGGTCTCCGGATGGCCAGCAGCTGGTGTTCATTTCGCCCTGTGGCGGGCGCGGCGAGTTTTACGAGACGATATATAACGAGTCCAGCCTGTATCTCATCAACGCTGATGGGACCGGCTTGAAGCAATTGACGCTGGCACCGGGTTCTGATTTTGAGCCAGCCTGGTCGCCGGATGGAGCCCGCATCGCCTTCACCTCTGTTCGCGAGGGCTTCCGGCAGATTTATGCGCTGGATGTGGAATCTCTCGATATTACTCTTCTCACAAATACTCCGGACTCTATTGATAGCAGTCAGCCGGCCTGGTCTCCGGATGGGAGCAGGATCGCGTATACGGTCAGACGAGTGGGCACCTACCAGGTCTGGGCAATGGCTGCTGATGGGCAGGAGGCTGTCCAGCTTGCCCGCAGCGGGCAGGAGTTGTGGGATTTCCTGCCGGTCTGGTCGGCAGATGGAAAGACGGTCTTCTTTAATCAGCGCCGTCAGGGACCCTTCCGCCCGTGGTTGATGAAGGTCAACTACGAAGATCTGAGTCAGGCACCCCGGCGCCTTGATTTCGTCACGCCCATTGAGGATATCTCTATTTCTCCCGATGGCTTCTGGATGGCATTCGAAGGCATGGACATGGAAGGCAATCGCGATATTTACTTTATGACGGTTGCCGGGAGCGGGCGGACCCGCCTCACAACCGACCCACGCATTGATTTTGACCCGGCCTGGCGGCCCGTACCGGCTCCATAAGCGCTTCAAGCACTCCAACGCCCATCCCTTTTAAGAGTGATGGGCTTTTTCTTACACTCCTCTTATTGACGTCCCTGTTTTGCACATGTTATTATTATTTACCAAGGGATAGCACTCGCGAGAGGCGAGTGCTAACTGTATGAAAGATGCCTGAACTATCCGAGCGCCAGAAGACGCTTCTCATCTTGATCATCAGGGATTATATTGAATCCGCGCAGCCGATCGGCTCGAAGCGGCTGGCGGAGCATTATCACCTAAACCTGTCTTCGGCTACCATCCGCAATGAGATGGTTGCTCTCACAGAGATGGGCTATCTGCGCCAGCCGCACACGTCGGCAGGTCGCGTCCCGACCGAGGAAGGCTATCGCTACTTTGTTAGCCAGATGATGCATCAGGCTGTGCTGCCCGATGCAGTCCAGGCGACGATCTCCCACCAGTTTTATCAGTCCCGTCCCGATATTGATCAGTGGATGACGCTCGCCGCGTCCATCCTTGCGCATCAGTCCCAGGGTGTTTCTGTTGTTACGGCGCCGCATACGGATATGGCGAAGTACAAACATGTCGAGTTGATCTCCACCCAGGGCCGCCAAGTGTTGATGGTGCTCGTGTTAGTCGGAGGCGAGGTCAGCCAGCAGATTCTGACTCTCGCCGAGCCCGTAACCCAGGAGCGATTGAGCCAGACTGCCGCTCGTCTCAACCGGGTTCTGGCAGGTCTCGCGGTTGACTCGATTGCCGCACTCCCGAGCCGCTCGGACGCGCTGGACCAGGATATTCTCACGCTGATCCTGCAGGATATGCGGCGCTTCTCTGACCGCGTCTCCGGCGAGATCTATACAGACGGTCTGACCAATGTCCTGGCGGAACCAGAGTTTGCCGAATCTGATGAGGCGCGCCGTGCTCTCAAGCTCTTTGGGGAACGCTCGACCTTGCAGGAGCTGATCGCTCGTGCCATGTCGAATAGTACGGTCGGTGGCCTGCAGGTGCTGATTGGCGGCGAGGGCGGCTGGGAGGAGCTGCGCCAGTGCTCGATGGTGATTGCGCGCTATGGCGTCCCCGGTCTGGCAACCGGGACTCTGGGAGTATTCGGGCCCATGCGCATGTCCTATGCCAGGACAATCCCTACTGTCAGGTATGTGGCAGGCTTATTAAGCGATCTGGTGAATGACACGATAGCAGGTGAGTAAACGGGCATCGGAAGCCGTGATTCGTAAACTGGCTTTGTGGTGAGTAACCAATCCCGACTTCCGATTCTCGAATATCTAATTACGAGAGTGAAGGTATGACTGAAAAAAAGAAAGACACACATCCGCAAGAAATCGATGAGAATCAAGCCGAAGCCGTGGCGACATCGGAGATCAACGATCGGTTGTCGGCTGAGCTGGATGCTCTGAAGAAGCGGCTTGAAGACGCGGAATCCAGAACATCCGAGTATAAGGATAACTGGCTGCGGTCCCAGGCTGAATTCCAGAATTATCGCAGGCGCATCGAGCGCGACAATGAGTTGATGTACGCTACCATGAAAGGCGATATCATCAAGAAGCTGGTGCCCGTTCTCGATGACCTCGAGCGGGCGCTGCAGAACCGTTCTGCGGATGATCCCTGGGCGAATGGCATCGAGCTCATTGCACGCAAGTTCCAGACGATTCTGGAAAATGAAGGCGTGAAGAGGATCGAGGCGGTGGGCGCGGAGTTCGATCCGAACTTCCATGAAGCGATCTCGCATGAACCCGCCGACGGCACGCAGAGCGGACACGTAATCGGCGTGGTGCAGAACGGTTATATGATCGGCGACCGCGTGATCCGTCCGGCACTCGTGCGGGTAGCACAATAACAATATCCCGTCATTGCGAGCCTTCTTCGCGCTGACAGGAGCCGTAGGCGTAGTCGAAGCGTGAGGGCGAAGCAATCTCCTATTAAGTATAGGGATTGCTTCGCAAAAAGCTCCATTGACGTCTATCCTAAAGGAGAATTTATTTCATGGCAAAAATTATTGGTATTGATCTGGGCACCACCAACTCCGTCGCGGCGGTCATGCAGGGCGGTGAACCGATGGTCATTCCTTCTGCGGAAGGGGAGCGCCTTGTGCCCTCGGTGGTGGCAGTCAACAAAAACCATGAGCGCCTGGTCGGACGTGTAGCGCGCAACCAGGCAATCACTAATCCGCAAAATACCATTTTTTCCATCAAGCGTTTCATGGGTCGCAAGTCTGATGATGCCGAGGTGGAGCGCACCCGAAAGCGCGTCCCATATACGGTCACCGAAGCCCCGAATGGCGACGTGCGCGTCGCGCTCGATGACAAGGATTATTCCCCGCCGGAAGTTTCGGCAATGATTCTGGCGAAGATCAAGCGTGACGCCGAGGCATACCTGGGTGAGCCCATTACGCAAGCGGTCATTACCGTGCCTGCGTATTTCAACGACGCCCAGCGCAACGCCACTAAAGACGCCGGCAAGATTGCCGGTCTCGAGGTGCTGCGCATTATCAATGAGCCTACGGCGTCGTCGCTGGCGTATGGTCTCGATAAAAAGAAGAATGAGATCATCGCCGTTTATGATCTGGGCGGCGGTACCTTCGATATTTCGATCCTCGATGTGGGCGATGGAGTCTTCCAGGTGCGCGCTACCAGCGGCGATACGTTCCTCGGTGGCGATGACTTCGACCTGCGCATTATGGATTACCTGATCGAGCAGTTTAAGAAGGATAACGGCATCGATCTCAACAATGACCGCCAGGCGCTCCAGCGCTTGAAGGAAGCCTCCGAAAAAGCAAAGATCGAGCTTTCCACTACCATGCAAACCGAGATTAACCTTCCTTACCTGACGGCGGATGCCAGCGGACCGAAACATCTCGTGATGACTCTCAGCCGAGCCAAGCTGGAGCAGTTGACCGCCGACCTCGTCGACCGGACGATTGCCCCCCTGAAGCAGGCTCTCTCCGACGCAAGCCTGACCGCGGGTGACATCAACGAGGTTGTGATGGTCGGTGGCATGACCCGCATGCCCGCTGTCCAGGACCGCGTCCGCGCCTTCTTCGGCAAGGAGCCGCACAAGGGCGTCAACCCCGACGAAGTAGTTGCGATTGGGGCTGCCATTCAGGCTGGCGTGCTGGGAGGAGAGGTCAAGGATATTCTTCTGCTCGATGTCACACCCCTGACGCTTTCCATCGAGACCCTGGGCGGCGTTGCCACACCGCAGATTGAGCGCAATACTACCATCCCGACTCGCCGTAGCCAGGTATTCTCCACGGCGAGCGACAGCCAGACCCAGGTGGAGATCCACGTGCTGCAGGGCGAGCGCCCGATGGCGGTGGACAACAAGTCGCTAGGCAAGTTTATCCTGGATGGCATTCCACCCGCGCCGCGCGGCGTGCCGCAGATCGAAGTGACCTTCGATATCGATGCAAACGGTATCCTGAAAGTAACTGCCCAGGACAAAGCTACAGGCCGCTCGCAGCATATTACAATTACGGCCTCCTCCGGTCTTTCGGAATCCGAGGTCGAGAAGATGCGCAAGGATGCCGAGTCCCATGCGGAGGATGATCGCAAGCGCCGTGAGCTGATCGAAGCCCGCAACGGTGCAGACAACACGGTCTATGCCGCAGAAAAAGCCTTGCGCGAGTTTGGCGACAAAGTGCCGGCTGAGGTTCGCTCGGAGGTGGATGCAAAGGTCGCCGATGTAAAGAAAGCCGCGGAAGGTGAAGATGTCCCGGCCATTAAGTCCGTAACCGAAGCGCTGGGTCAGGTCATTCAGAAAATCGGTGCTTCTGTTTATCAGGGTCCGGACATGCCCGGCGCTGGACCGGATGGCTCGAGCCAGAATCCGGATCCCGAAGCCGGCCCCGATGTGGTTGAAGGTGAAGTGAAAGAATAACAAGTATGTCATTGTGAGGGAGCCGGGCGACCGAAGCAATCTCCAAATAAGTTGAGATTGCTTCGTCGAGGCGATCACCCTCCTTGCAATGACAGAATAATTTATGAGCAACCGCGATTACTACGAAATCCTCGGCATTGGCCGGAATGCGAGCAGCGATGAGATCAAAGCCTCGTTCCGCAAGCTCGCGCGCCAGTATCACCCCGATGTAAATAAAGAGCCGGGCGCTGAGGAAAAGTTCAAGGAGATCAACGAAGCCTACGGAGTGCTTTCAGACCCCGAAAAGCGCGCCCGCTATGACCGCTTTGGCAAAGAGGGGCTTGGCAACATGGGCGGCTTCCGGGATTACACCGTGGACTTCAACGACATCTTCGAAGAGCTATTCGGGCGCGGCTTTGGTTTCTCCACGAGCCGTCGCTCGCGCAATTCCCCGCGGCGCGGGCGTGACCTGCAGATGTCAATTACCCTGACATTCGAAGAGGCGGTCTTCGGCGTCGAAAAAGAAGTCGAGTTCGAACGCGAAGAAACCTGCTCACGTTGTAACGGCTCCGGCGCAGAACCCGGCACTTCTCCGATTCGCTGCACGACCTGCAATGGGCAGGGCGAAGTCCGTCAGGTCCGGCAGACCTTCCTTGGGCAGATGGTCCAGACCTCGACCTGTCCCACTTGTAACGGGCGCGGCGAGACCATTTCCTCGCCCTGCAAGACCTGTCGTGGTGGAGGGCTGGAGCAGAAGAGCATCAAGAAGAAAGTGCAGATTCCTGCGGGTGTTGACAGCGGCACACAGATTCGCCTGGCAGGGGAGGGCGGCCCCGGTGCGAATGGAGGGCCGAATGGAAGCCTGTTCCTGATCGTGGACGTCGAGCCGCATCAATTCTTTAAGCGCCGTGAGAACGACATCATTTTGAACCTGGATATCAATGTAGCACAGGCTGCCCTTGGCGCGGAGATCGAAGTCCCCACGCTGGATGGGGATGAGCAGCTAAAAATCCCTGCCGGCACGCAGCCTGGAAAAGTCTTTCATCTCAGGAACAAAGGCGTACCACACCTGCGCCGCAGCGGGCGCGGTGACCAGCTGGTGATTGTCAATGTGGCGGTGCCCACCAAACTCACCAAGGAACAGCGTGAGTTGTTCGAGCAGCTGGCGGGAAGTCTCGGCACGACCGTCAAGCCGCAGGAAAAAGGATTCCTGGACTGGTTGAACGAAGCTCTAGGCGGCTAAGAAGCAGGAGAATCGTCATTTGACGGTTCTCTTTTTTTATGCTATAATTATGAATAATTGAGCAATTATTCATATATTGACTATGCTGCTGAAAGAAAACACCTCCACCCATCTGGCTGATCTGTTCAGCGCCTTGAGCGACCCGACCCGGCTGCGCATTATTTCCGTTCTGCTGGAAGACGAGTTGAATGTTGGTGAGATCGCCTCACAGCTCGAAATGAGCGAGTCCGCGGTCTCGCACCAGCTGCGCGGCTTGCGCCAGCTGCGTCTGGTACGCAGTCGCAAAAACGGCCGCCAGGTGTACTACGCCCTCGACGACGATCATGTCGAAAGACTTTATCGTCTCGGGCTGGATCACGTGGGGCATGGATAGCCGCGAGCATCACAACCATCACAAGACTTTATGACTCAGACTGTTTCCCACACTCACTCGCATCTGCGTGAAGCTGCAACACAGACAACGCGTCGCCTGTCACTAGCGCTTTTCCTCACCCTGGCTTTCGTGGTCATCGAAGCCGGGGCGGGGATCTTTGCGAACAGCCTGGCGCTGCTCACCGATGCGGCACACAACCTCACGGATGTGATCGCGCTGGCTCTCACCTGGTTTGCCGTTCGAATCACCTCCCAGCCAGCTAACGCCCGCAGGACCTATGGCTATCACCGCGCAGGGATTCTGGTCGCCTTGCTAAATTCCACCACCCTCGTGCTGATCTCCCTTGGCATCTTTTTTGAGGCGTACAGGCGGTTCATGGCTCCGCCCGAAGTGGAATCGGGCATTCTCATCGGTGTCGGTCTGGTCGCCGTGGTGATCAATCTCGTCACGGCCCTGTTGATTCATCGCGGAAGCGAGCATGACCTCAACCTGCGTTCTGCTTTCATTCATCTCATGGGAGATGTAATTTCCACCGTCGGCGCGGTCATTGCAGGTGTAATCATTTATTTTACCGGCGCCAACTGGCTCGATCCGTTTGTAAGCGTACTGATCGGTTTCCTCATCCTCTACAACGCCTGGGGAATCCTGCGGGACGCCGTTGATATTCTGCTGGAAGCCACGCCGCGCGATGTGAATATCAAGGAGATGGTGAAAGATATCGCTGCAGTGGACGGGGTACTGGGTATTCACGACATCCATGTCTGGAGTCTGACGCAAAGCCTGCGTACGATGTCGGCACACATCCTGACAGATGACCTTCACATCAGCGCCGGGGGAAATATTCAGCGTCAGATCAATGAGGTCCTCCGTCACCGGTATAATATCTCCCATGCAACGCTCCAGTTGGAATGCGTAGACTGCTTCCCCGAGGGGTTATATTGCGACTTGAACGGGAACACGCATCTGGATCACGAGCATTCCCACGTTCATCCTTCAAGCCGTTAGCGGGATAAATCTCCTTCTTGAGCTTGGTTAAGTAAGTTGCCTGCCGCTGCGAAAGACCTTCATGTTACCGGACTCATCATTGTCGATCAAAAAGACGCTTCTACAAATCTGGCGGGAGCTTCCAATTAAGCTTCAAGTCCTGATCGTTCGAATGCTTCGACCCCGCTACCGTGTGGCGGTTGCAGCGATTATCCTGGACGAGGAAAATCGCGTTCTTCTTTGCGAGCATACCTACCGGAAATTCCATCCCTGGGGACTTCCCGGCGGTGGCCTGGAATACGGGGAAAGCCCAGAGTGCGGGGTGGTGCGTGAAGTCTGGGAAGAGACAGGGTTCGATGTCTATGTGGAAAAACTCCTGTATGCGGAGAGCGCCAGAGACATTCATCACGTCAGCCTGATTTATCTTTGTAAGATCGTTGGCGGTTCGTTTAAACCAAATCTGGAAACGGTTCGAACCGCATTCTTTGCCGTAGATGCGTTGCCCGATATTCTCTATACAGAGAGGATACTCATTCAACGTGTCACAACCCAGCTTTCTATATGAGCCTCGGAACATGACAAACTGGCTTGAAGTGTCCCTTACCGTCAATGGCGAGCTTGCAGAGGCCATCGCAGATGTGCTGGCACGTTTTGCTTATAGCGGAGTGATGATGGAACAGGGCGTTACATACGCAGACGACGAAGATGCCGGGACGCCCACCGGTCCCATTACCGTCCGGGCGTATCTGGAAATAGATGACCGGATCGAAGAGACTCGCCAGAAGCTGGAGGAGTCTCTTTATTATCTGGGGATGATCCAGCCCCTGCCCGCGCCGTACTACCGGCAGATCCAGGATCAAAACTGGATGGATGCCTGGAAGCAACACTACAGCCCGATTCTGGTCGGGGCACGCCTGGTCATCGTCCCGGCCTGGATGGAGTCGCCGGATCCAAATCGTGTCGCTATCAAGATCGATCCCGGTATGGCGTTTGGTACGGGGACACACCCCACAACGCAGCTTTGCCTCGAATTG
>DATHTH010000213.1:0-3469 GCA_035463495.1 Anaerolineales bacterium
TTACGTGCGGCTTGCACACGTGCACGGATGCATTCTGAGGTCTCGCCAGCTCTATCCCCACTCAACTTTTCATAATCTACGCGCGGGACTTCGATATGGATGTCAATTCGATCGAGAAGTGGACCAGAGATCCGTTTCTGATATTTCGTTACGACCGCTGGAGCGCACGTGCATGCCTTTTGAGAATCGCCGTAATAGCCGCACGGGCAGGGATTCATCGCCGCGATCAGTTGAAAGTTAGCCGAGAATGTTAGCGACCCTTTGGCCCGGCTGATGGTGACAACCTTATCTTCCATCGGCTGGCGCATCACTTCGAGGACTCGGGTGCCGAATTCGGGGAATTCATCCAGGAACAAAACACCTCGGTGAGCCAGAGATATCTCACCCGGCTTAGGAATGTTGCCTCCGCCAACCAAGCCTGCGTGTGAAATCGTATGGTGCGGCGCGCGGAAGGGACGATGCCGGATCAAGGGCATGCCTGCGGGAAGCTGGTCTGCCACAGAATAGATACGCGTCACGTCCAGTGACTCGTCGATGCTCATCTCCGGCAGGATACCGGGCAGGGCACGGGCAAGGAGAGTTTTTCCACTTCCTGGACTGCCAGCCATCAGAACATTGTGTCCACCGGCTGCGGCAACTTCCAGGGCGCGCTTGACATGTTCCTGTCCCTTGATTTCACTGAAGTCTGTCGGGATAAAGAGAGGCTCGAGCTCCGTGCTCGAGGGCTGGTACGGCTCAATCAGGCAGCGACCGGATAGATGCATGTACAAATCTCGGAGCGATCGGACGGGGATCACTTCCAAGTCTGGGATCAGGGCGGCTTCGGGAGCGTCCACTTCGGGGACGAAGATGCGCTTGAAGCCGTTGAGGCGGGCTGTGGCCGCCATCGGCAGGACGCCGCGGGTATGACGGACGATGCCGTCCAGCGAGAGCTCTCCCACTACGATGGAGCCTTCAATCACTTCCTGTGGCAGAAAGCCCGCCAGGACCAACACACCGAGCGCAATCGGCAGGTCATAGGCAGGACCTTCCTTGCGGACCGCGGCAGGCGCCAGGTTGACGACGACCCGGTGACGGGGAAAGTTCAACCCCGCGTTCTTGACCGCGGTCTGCACCCGCTCGCGGCTCTCCTGCACCGCGGCGTCCGGCAGACCCACAATGATGACGGCAGGCAGTCCGTTGGAATAATCGACTTCCACTTCAACGATGACGCCCTCGAGCCCGATGACAGCACAGGAATAGACGCGCGCAAGCATGAGGCGGAGTGTAGATGAGAGGGAATGAAAAGTCAAACAAAAAGACCCCGCCGGGGTCTTTTTGTAGCCTGAATGTAAGGTCTCAGCCTTTCAAAGCGCCAGCCATCAGCCCGCGTACGAAGAAACGACCCAGGAAAATATAGACCAGCAGGGTTGGTAGGGCAGCCAGGAACGTAGCAGCCATCAGGACATTCCACTGCACGAGCTGGCTACCCGCAAGGTTATTGAGCGCAACGGTCACGGGCCAGTTGGATTGGTTGGTCAGGATCACGGCAAACAGGAACTCATTCCAGGCTTGTGTAAATTGCCAGATGATGACCACCGCAAAACTGGGGCCGGAAAGCGGCAGGATGATATGTCGGTAGATACCGAACAGACTCGCGCCGTCAATACGAGCTGCTTCCACGATTTCGGACCCGATTCCGGCATAGTAGTTACGGAAGATGAGCGTGGTAATGGGAATCCCGTAAATGATATGCACCAGGATCAAGCCAGGTAGATCTCCATACAGGTTGATATACTGCATGAATTTGACCAGTGGAATCAAGATACTCTGATACGGGATGAACATCCCGAACAGGATCAGCGTAAAGAGCACATTCGAGCCGCGGAACTTCCACTTGGAAAGCAAATAGCCATTGAATGAGCCCAATAGTGAGGAGAGCAGCGCTTCGGGGATCACCATCGTTAGGCTATTCCTCAGGTTGGGTGCAAGCTGCTGGTAACCCGCAATAAAGTTCTCAAGCCGCAAACCTCCGGTGGGCAAGTTCCACATGGTTTTGAGATCCACTTCGTTGAACGGCTTTAATCCCGTGAGCACCATAAGATATACAGGCAACAAATAAAAGACCGTTAGGGAGAGCAGCAGGATATAGAAGGTCGATCGAAGTGCAATATTGCGTGTCATAGCTCTGCCTCCGCCCTCATGCTCGTGATCAGATAGGGAACAACCAGGATCGCCACGCTGATCAACATCAGAATACCGATCGCTGCACCCTTGGCATAGTTCGTGCCGTCGAACGTGGTTGTCCACATGTAAATGCCAGGGACGTCGAGACGCTGGTCTTTCCGTCCAAGGGCGACGATCAGATCGAAGATCTTTAGCGACATGTGTCCCAGAATAATCACCGCGCTCAGCGTGACGGGTCGCAGCATGGGAAGGATGACGTAGCGATAAATCTCGAATTCGGTCGCGCCATCCACCCGCGCTGCCTCACGGATATCCTCCGAGATACTCCGAATGCCGCCCAGATAAAGCGCCATGGCAAACCCGGAAAGCTGCCAGACCGCGGGGATGACCGTGTACGCCATCCCCCAGGGAGGCGGCGTGGCATGCCAGGTGCTGATCAGCGACTCCAATCCCAGGTTCTGGAAAAGCAAGTTGAGGCCGGTCGTACGACTTCCGGTTGCCGGGTTCATGAGCCAGGCCCAGACCACACCGGATGCAATGAACGAAATGGACATGGGAAACAGAAAAATGCTTCTGAAAAGATTCTCGCCCTTTAATTTTTGATCGAGCAGAATGGCCAGTCCCAGCCCGAGGAGCAGACAACCTGAAATAAAGCCGACGGTAAAAACTGCTGTATTGCGTATGTCGATCAGGAAGCGCGGATCGTTGAAGAGCAAATCCGTGTACTGCTGCAAACCGACAAAGGTGTAATCAGGATTCAATCCCTTCCACCGGCTGAGCGAGACCCGAACCGACCAGGCAATAAAACCATAAACAAAAATCCCCACGGCTACAATAGAGGGAAACAACAGTGCAATCGACAGCAGAGTCTCATTCTCGAAGATGGCAACGATCATCAGCACGCCGACGTAAAAGACAAGACCACTGACCAGGAGCCCGACGGAAGTGAGATTGGTTCCGGCGATTTCCAGCTCGTTTGCGGAAAGGAAACGAATAGAGACAATCGCCGTGAACATCAGTAGGACTGCCAGAAGAAGCCGTGGCATGTGGAGGGAAAGAGTTCGGGTCATAGATTACCTCATTGTCGTTCGAAATATGCCCTATGATACGTCATTTTACTCAAACCGATCCTGCCTATGCATTATGGTCCAGATAGAAATTGTAAATGGGCGGCTCACTCGTGAGCCGCCCATCATCTTACTTGTACAACAGACTACTGCTTACTGGCATACGCCGTCAGAAGCGCAGGCGTCCACTAGAGCAGCCTGGAAGCTGGCCACGTCGGCGGGATTCGCCAGGAAGA
>DATHTH010000214.1:0-1544 GCA_035463495.1 Anaerolineales bacterium
AGCGTTGGTAAGAGCGTTGGAGCGAAGGTTGGTGTTGCAAAATCAAGACCCGGCACGGTCGGCGTCATATCGCCAATTCCGGGAGGTGTCGCGGCAGCAGCCGGGCGTGAAGACGGCGGGTTCTGCCAGAGGTACACAAAAGCGCTTCCCAGAATGCAAAGAACCAGCGCGCCACAGCCCAAGCCACCGAAGAGAAATGAATCGAATGTAGAAAAGTTCTTTTTGAGGGTTTCCATATAAAGTGTTAAACGACACATGCACGGAAACTGAGACACAAATGGATCCCCCACTCCCTAGTTTCTACTTTCCACCCTCCCTCCTACGGTCCCCACCTCGGCTGCCAATCGGAGATGGGGCTATCCGTCAGGCGGGTCAAGCCTGTCCCATCAGGATGGATGATGTAAATCTCGTTGTTGCCGTCGCGGAACGATGTGAAGGCGATCCAGTTCCCATCCGGCGACCAGCTGGGACCCAGGTTATCGCCGCCGTTCGTCAGCTGGACGAGGCCTGAGCCATCCACGTTGATCACAAAGATATTGTGGTCCCCGGCCGGTCCCGCATAAAACGCCAGCCGATTCCCATTCGGCGACCAGCTGCTGCGCCCGCCCATATCGGGAAGGTTGGTCACCTGGCGCACTTCCGAGCCGTCACGGTCCATGATATATAGCTGGCGCTGGCCTGTCCGTGCCGAGGCGAAGGCGATCTGGAAACCGTCCGGTGACCAGGTCGGGTCGATATCCTCAGGTCCATCGCTGATGGGGTGAGGATTGTTTCCATCCGCTCGCATGATCCAGATGCGCTGCTGGCCGCCGCTATTGTTCGTAAAGACGATCCGGTCGTTCGTAGGCGAATGCTCGGGGGCATAGACGCTGCCGATGTTCCGGGTGAGACGCTTGAGCTGCCGCCCGCGCAGGTTAATCGAATAGATCTCATAACTGCCCGAGTGGCGCGAGGAGAAATAGATCGTCTCCCCATCCGGGGAAAGCGAGGCATAAAAGGAAGTCCCTTCGAGCTCTGTCAATTGCCTGCGGCCCGACCCGTCCGCGTTCACGATGCAGATCTGGTCGATCTGGTTGACAAAACAGGAGAACACAATCTTGCCTCTGGGCGACGTGCCGCTGTATTGAGACTGAGGCACCGGCGTGGCAGCGATAGAGGTCGGGATCATTGTCGCGACTTGCTCGCCGGGAGTCAGAGTCAGGAATTCCGTGGGCAGCAAGTCCGGCGTCTGAAATGGAAACAGTGCGGTCGGGGACAGACCTGGGGTAATCGAGCCCTCGCCGGGCACCAGCTCCGCTTGTGTGCCGGTCGGAACGGAACGCGGCGGGTTTTGCCAGATAATATAGAAGCTGCTGAGCAAGACGCACAGCACGATCAAGCCGCAGCCCAGGCCGCCGACCAGGAATTTGTCAAATGCAGGGTTGGTTTTATCAGGTAACTTCATCTAGACTTCTTACCTCGCAAGCATCCGAATGAGATGACCACGCGGACTCTCCATCTGAGGCACGATGATTATCGCACAGGCATTCACCTAATTGTATTCG
>DATHTH010000215.1:0-4925 GCA_035463495.1 Anaerolineales bacterium
CCCAGCAATAAGGAGAATTTGCAATGTCACGAAAGAAAATTTTTGTACTCCTGGGAGTGATGATCGTAGCTGCCGCCTTAATGGTAGCCTGCGGTGGAAAGCCCGAGCCCGGACCTGCTGGCCCCGCCGGACCGGCCGGTCCCCAGGGTCCGCAAGGTGAGCCCGGCGCGTCGGGCGAGTTCAATATCGCTGATGTGTCCTGCACCGAATGCCATAATGACACATCGATCATCACCGGCAAAAAAGCTGCCTGGGAAGAGTCGCTGCACGGCTCTGGCGTTGCCTTTATCGAAGAAGGACCTCGCAATACATGCGCAGGCTGTCACTCCGGCGCTACGTTCAGCGCCATGATCGCCGCCGGTCAGAATTTCACCGAGGTCGAGTCGGGCGATGCTAACCCGACCCACCAGGATTGCCGCACCTGCCACCAGATCCATACCACCTACACCGGTGAAGACTGGGCACTTGAGACGAACGAACCAGTCACCCAGGTTGTCAGTGGCTTAACCTATGATGGCGGTTCCGGCAACTTGTGTGCCAACTGCCACCAGGCGCGACGCTACATTGAGAACTTTGTTGACCAGACCGACGCAACAAAGTTCACTTCGCCCTCCCCGCGCTTTAATCCTCACTTGAGCGTTCAAGGCGATATTCTGCTTGGCTCGGGTGGCGCAGGTGTAGAAGGCGAGCCCGGCGCCCACTATAATATGGTGGAAAACACCTGCGTGGGCTGCCATATGGGTACCGGCGACAACCACCTGATGGAACCGCAGCTTGCCACGTGCCAGGAATGCCATGCGGATGCTGAGAACTACGACATCAATGGCGCTCAGACTGCAGTGGAAGAAAGGCTTGCCGAGCTCGGTGCTGCCCTGCAGGCTGCCGGACTTTTGGATGAAGAAGGCGCGGTTATTCCGGGGACATGGGATGAATCCCAGGCGATCGCACTCTGGAACTATGAAACGATCCATGAAGATGCCAGCCATGGTGTTCACAACCCCAACTACATCAATGCCCTTCTGGATGCGGCTTTTGCAGCCCTCGAACAGTAATTTCCAGCCCCAGGCATAAAAGATGATGACGGGCGCAACAGCGCCCGTCATCTTTTTATCTCCATTTCGTGAAAAAATCGAAACAAGCGATCTACGCTTTGATAATCCCCTTGCGGATCGCATAGCGGACTAGCTCTGCGCGAGAGTGCAGATTGAGCTTTCGCATGATGTTTTCGCGATGGCGTGCCACCGTTTTAGGGCTGATAACCAGAGAAGTAGCAATCTCCTCATTACTCGCTCCCTCTGCCAGATATGTCAACACTTCCTGCTCGCGCTCGGTCAGGTCAGAGGGAGGTTGTCCTGCACCGGCGCGGCCGCCATCCAGAAAGTCGCGTACGAGTAATTTTGCCAGGGAGGGATACAGGTAAACCTGACCCGTCGCTGCCGCACGGATGGCAGTCATCAGCTCCTCGGGCGCTGCTCGTTTTGGCACGTACCCGGATGCGCCTGCCTCCAGCATTTTGAAGAAATATTCTTCATCTTCATGAATGGTCAGGGCAACGATAGCGACCTCGGGGGCCCGCTGCTTGATCTTGTGTGTGGCTTCGATGCCCGAAAGATCCGGCAAACCGATATCCATCAAAATCACATCCGGCTTCAGGCGCAGCGCGGCTTCGACTGCCTCTGATGCCGAAGCAGCCTCGCCGATGATCTGGACGTCCCGTTCATTTTCGAGGAGCATCTTCAAACCGGAACGGACGACCGCATGATCATCCACCAAAAGCAGTCGTGTGCTCATTACTTCATCTCCTGGAGGGCGTGAAAGCTCTCTGTGGCATGCTGATGGGGAATCAGTGCTTCCACCTCAGTTCCGTAGCCCGGGCGTGACTGGATATGCACGCTGCCTCCAAGCAATGCGGCGCGCTCCTCCATACCGGCGAGCCCCAACGATGGGCGATGGCTCGGCCTGTAGTGGATAGCCTCGCGGTCGAAGCCGATGCCATTGTCGCGAACGTTGATGCGGACGTTCTTATCCTCAAACTCCAAACGGATATTAACGTTAGTTGCATGTGCATGCTTGATAATGTTGTTCAACGATTCCTGTATGATCCGGAAGATGGCGATTTTCACCACTTCGTCGAGGTCTCGTTCTTCCCCGCCGATATCCACCCGGAGATTCAGATCTGAATGCTCCTGGACCTTGCCCGCGTACCAACGCAGGGCGGCGGAAAGTCCGAGGTCATCCAGGTGCGATGGGCGCAGGTCTGAGATCAGACGCTGCAGCTCCTTTAAGGAGTCGGCTGTCAGTGACTCCAATGTATGCAAGGTTCCGAGTGCATCCTTATTGCGGGCGCCCAATTTTCCCGAGAGCCCGCGTAAGCCCATCCCAATGGCTGTCAGAGACTGGCCGGTTTCATCATGCAGGTCGCGCGCAATGCGCTGCCGTTCCGCTTCCTGCGCCGCAACCACTCGCCGGAATAATTCCCCCCGCAAGAGCTCGCGCTGATGCGATTCCTCCAGCTGCGCCGCCTGCAGGCCAGCGATCTTGCGCTCCGTCTCCACCTGGAAGGCCCGCAAAAATCGGATGACGAATAGCGCAGCTGCCACCGCCGTGAGGGCACGGAACATCTGGATCGGAAAACCGAACAGATCCAGGAAAGTCTGCTGGTTGATCAGATTGGAAGGGAACAGTGGTGTGGCTCTCGTAAAGAACTGTCCGAACAAGCCATACCAGCCAAAGGTAATCGCCGCCCACAGGGCATCGCGCCCAAAGCGGATGAGCCCCGAGCGGCGGAAAGCACGTTGTTGCACGACCAGCCCAATTGCTGTCAGCAGCGAGGAAGGGATTGCCAGCGTATAACGAGTCCAGGTGTCAGCGACATCCCACAGGAGCTGGCCTGTGTATTGGCCGCTGAAGTCGTACAAGCCAAACACCCAGATGGCTTCCAACCCGATGGGAATCAAGAGGAACAGGCGCCGAGTAATCTCATTCTCAGCCAGCAGAAAACTGCCGAAGGCAGCCAGCGATATAAACGAAAAGGCAAGAGTGGCGAGCTGCACCCCCCAGAGGATCGATACTTCCAGCGTACTGGCGGGGTGACCCATCAGCATATACATTTCCAGCCACTCGTGCGCGGCGTGGACGATGCCGAAACCTGCCAGTGGCGGCAGCGCCCTGCGCAAGCGCACATCGGAGGCGCGCCCCCCTTCCACCGCGACCAGGAGCCCCATACTGAAAAATGCCAGACCGTAAATAAAGTAGACGGGAACGATGTACGGTGCGCCCAGGATCACGGTTTACCTCAGTCTTTCAGAGAACGGCTCCCATGCTAGTCGGTTCTCAGCCTGCTGCCGCACGTCCGGCAGAAGCGGTCTCCCGGACTGGCACGTGTGCCACATTCGTGGCAGTACGCCTGATCCCCTGTATCACTCGATGCGCTGCGACGACGCTTGCGGGGCTTGCTTTCGATGGTCTGTGTGGATCTCCAGTAGGAGAACAGGGCAATACCGATCAATGCCAACCCAAACGCGCCGATGATCAACGGCAGATTGGTGATCGAAACACGACCAGGTGTATTCTCGTTGACGGGATCTGATGGCTGGATCTGGTTCGATTGGTTTGGGTCGGTGAGAGTATCTGACGCGCGCTCATATTCCAGTTCGAACCGGAACGAGTTGCCCATTTTAAGATCGCTCTTCGTAACAGCACCGGAAATCGCTGATCCATCTTGCGTGGTTGTCGTATTTTGCAAGACAGGGTCCGTGGTCAGCTGCCTGCTATCTGCTGGGACCAGGATCGATATGGAGAACTCCTCTACGTAATAATCCCCGAACCACTGGTACTGGAACTGGCGCGTGTCCCCGTTACGCGTTAATGGCTGATAGTATTCAATTCGATGAGGTTCATAGGAATCGACATTGATGGTGATCGCTTGCCAGTCCCCCTGCTCTGCCGGGCCCGAAAAATCCTTATTGAACAGCCCGCCGTTGCTTTCCACTGCGACTGCGACCAGATTACCTTCGGTTGGGAAACGTAGGGTAACTGCTGCAGGGAGCGAGGTTTCCTCGGAGAGGATAAATTGCTTGATCACCAACATGCTCGGCCGGTCGTATTCCGGCCAGAGCTCGATGCTCATTAGGTCGAGTTTAATTCCGCCTTGCGCACCCGCATGGGAGGGGGAGACGATGAACCCGAAAAGCAAGGCCAGTATAAGCCACTTGCGCATAAGTGACCTCCAAATTCTAAAAAATCTAAATGTATCTTACCATGCAATGAAATGGGAGTAATCCTACAAAACGCACCAGCTTTGTGGAAGAAAGTCACCCTGTTTGACTATTATGCGGACCTTGATTTCTATTTGCCGTCGCTTTGACCAGTTTCCAACAAGCCCAGTTTGCGGGTGTAGCGATACCATGGCGTTCGGCATACTCCACCACCGCGCCGCAGATCGCGTCGATCTCGGTCGGTGCGCCGCGCAGGATGTCCTGCAGCATGGATGAACGGTTGGCACTCGTTCTGCGGGCAACGTCTTCCGCTGCGGATACAGGATCAAGAAACGGAAGCTCGACCTCCTCTGCCTTAGCCACCCGGGCAGTCTCCCGCGCCAGGGCCCCCATCAACCTGCGGGCAGAAGGAACTTCGAGCAATTTCCCGTTGGGGACTCGCAGCAAAGCAGTCAAGGGATTGATCGCTGCGTTGATGACGAGCTTGCCCCAGACCAGCGATGGGGCATTTTCTACAACCTCAACCTGGAAATTCGCTGTCCTTAAGGCTGCTTCGATCGGACCCAGCACAGGATTCCGTTCAAGTGAAATGACCCCTTCGCCCCCCGCTCTCACCAGCCCGGGACCCAGCAGCGTCGCGCCGGTGGTCGTGACCCCAAGGGCAACACGCTCCCCGCCCAGGCTTTGAGCGAGGATCTCGCGGTTGCC
>DATHTH010000216.1:0-1830 GCA_035463495.1 Anaerolineales bacterium
AAGAGCAACTTTCTTAGTTCTGGTCATTTCGATCCTGGCTGCCTGCGCTCCCACAACCCAATCCGCACCCGCTTCGACAGCCGAACCTACCCTCACCCCGGCGCCCACTCAAGACGCCGAAACATTCCCCTGGTGGAACGAAACGGTCTTCTATGAGATTTTCGTCCGCTCGTTCCGCGACAGCGACGGCGATGGCATCGGCGATTTCAATGGCATCACAGAGAAGCTGGACTATCTCGAAGATCTGGGGATCAAGGGCTTATGGCTGATGCCGATCAACCCGTCTCCGTCCTATCATGGCTACGATGTCACCGACTATTACGCGGTCAATCCGGATTACGGGACAATGGAGGATTTCAAGCACCTGCTTGAAGAGGCGCGGGCCCGCGACATCAAAATCATCATTGACCTGGTCTTGAATCACACTTCCACGCAGCATTCGTGGTTCGAGGCGGCGCTCTCAGCGGAGAGCGAATACCACGACTGGTATGTGTGGAGCGAGACCGACCCGGGCTTCCGAGGTCCCTGGGGCGCACAGGCATGGTATCGAGCCAGTAACGATTTGTATTATTACGCGATCTTCTGGGACCAGATGCCCGACCTGAATTACGACAACCCCGCGGTGCAGGAAGAGGCAAAAAAGATGGCGGCGTTCTGGCTCGAGGAGGTAGGGGTGGACGGTTTCCGCCTGGATGCGGTCCGTTACCTGGCAGAAGATGAGAAACTTGCCGACGCCGAGTCCACCCACGCCTATCTTGAAGAATGGGGAGAGTATTACCGCTCCGTCGATCCGGAAGCGTTTACGGTCGGAGAAGCCTGGACATCGAACGCCACCGTTAAGGAATACGTTGCCACGAATCGTGAATTAGATGCTGCTTTCAACTTCGATCTCGCGGACCAGATTATTAAGGGGATTCACAAAGATGGTACCAATGCATCGCTCCGCTTTACTTTGCAAACCACGATCCGCGATTTTCCCGAGCAGGATAACGCAAATTTCATCACGAATCACGATATCAACAGAGTTATGAGCCAGTTTGGAGGCGATCTGGGGAAGGCGAAAGTCGCGGCGGGAATTCTGCTCACCGCGCCCGGCATCCCATTCATATACTACGGGGAGGAGATCGGCATGACCGGCACCAAGCCCGATGAGCTCATCCGCACGCCGATGCAGTGGTCGGACGAGGAGGGCGCGGGCTTTACAGAAGGCATCCCATGGCAAGCCATTAACTCAGATTACAGAGAGGTCAATGTCGAGGCGCAAACTGGCGACAGAGACTCCCTGCTGGAACACTATCGCAACCTGATCCAGCTGCGCAATGCCCACCCTGCAATGCAGACCGGCAAGACGTACGTGACCGACTCCAGTTCCAACAAGCTGGTTTCATACCTGCGAGCCAGCGAGGACGAAGCTCTGCTGGTCCTCATCAACATAGACGATGTACCGGTTACTGATTACGAGTTGAGCCTCTCCACGGGAAATCTATCGGGCAGTTATAACGCAACTTCTCTGCTGGGCGACTCCACAATGGAAAGCCTGCAGGCAAACCCATCAGGCGGGTTCGATGGGTATACCCCTCTATCAGAGGTTCCTCCGTACGCAGTCATTGTGATTCAGCTCACACCCCTAAATTAACTTTTCGTGCGGGACTGCCCGAACGGCGCTCTCGCCCGCTGGACAGCACGCTGTCCTACTCTACAGATCTAGAGGAAACTCATGGAAGATTTCATTTTCGGTACTTTATCCACCGATGAGGCGCGCATTGCTCATCTCACAGCGCAGCGCGGCGGAATCACGCATGCCCACCGGCGGATCCCCCGCGACCCGCT
>DATHTH010000217.1:0-6106 GCA_035463495.1 Anaerolineales bacterium
TTAGAATCCCCGCCTGCCAAATGCCCTCGTAGCTCAGTGGATTAGAGCGCTTGCTTGCGGAGCAATAGGTCGCGTGTTCGAGTCGCGCCGAGGGCGCCTCTTTCTTGGGAGCGGAATCGCCGCTCCTTTTTGTTTATTTCAAGGGTTCGAAATTAAGCATGCCAAAACGAAAGCCACAAATCCTACTGACTAACGATGACGGTATCCTGTCCCCCGGCTTGTGGGCGGCTGCCGCCACTCTTTCAAAGCTGGGGTTCGTCACCGTGACCGCGCCGCGCGAGCAGGCCTCCGGCATGGGCCGCAGCCTGCCCAGCACCTCAGATGGAATTATCGAGGAAAAACAGGTCCAGGTCAACGGCCAGAATTGGACGGTTTATTCCGTCGGTGGAAGCCCCGCCCAGACGGTCCTCTATGGCATTCTGGACGTGATGAAGCGCAGGCCAGACCTGGTCGTGTCCGGGATCAATTACGGAGAGAACGTCGCCAGCGGTGTGACGATCTCCGGGACGGTGGGCGCGGCTCTGGAAGGCGCTGCCCTCGGAATTCCTTCCCTGGCGGTCTCGCTCGAAGTCGAGCCAAAATATCACCTGACATATTCCGAAGAGATCAGCTTCCTGGTGGCGGCGGAATTCACCCATCATTTTGCCCGGCTGCTTTTGGAGAAGAAAATGCCCTTCGATGTGGATGTCCTCAAAGTCGATATCCCATCGGACGCGACCGTCGAGACTCCCTGGCAGTTCACTCGCGTGTCGCGCCAGAGATACTATGAGCCGCTCGCAACAGAGCGAAAGACTTTGAGCGATCCGGGGGTGATCGGCTATCGTGAAGCTGGCACGCTGGATCGGGAACCGGAAGATACCGATGTATACGCCTTGCGGAAAAAGCGCATTGTCTCTGTCTCGCCTCTAAGCCTGGATATGTCCTCGCGCGTCGACCTGGCAGAGCTTGACGGGCTGCTGCGAGCGTAACAAAAAAACGCCAGGCTCTACCTGGCGTCTTTTGCGCTCAAAACAATCTAGTTGAAGTGGGGGCTGAAGCGCGCCACCAGCTTTTCCTTGGGCATAAAGCCTGTGATGCGTTCCTTGATCTCGCCGCCTTTGAAGAACAGAAGAGTGGGGATCCCCATCACACCAAACTGCATCACAAGGTTGGGGTTTTCATCCGCGTCGATCTTTACGACCTTGACCTTCCCATCCCACTCGCCAGCCAACTGCTTGACGATCGGGTCGAGCATTTTGCAGGGCTGGCACCAGACCGCACTGAAATCCACCAGCACGGGCTGCGATGAGTCCAATACCTCTGTCTTAAATGTCTCTTCATTAACATGTAACATTTCAGCCATTTGAGCCTCCAGCTTGCTAGATGACCTGAACATACAGGGTCTTACCCACAGGGCGGTGCGTTGACGCTGCCTCTCTCCCATGTTAAAATGCAGTCCGCTTGATACCGGGCGCGTAGCTCAACGGCAGAGCAGTGGCCTTTTAAGCCATTGGTTGAGAGTTCGAATCTCTCCGCGCTCACAATAGAACACCCCTTGCGGGTGTTTTTGTTTGGGCTACAGATCCCACGTACGGTATGTAACGAAACATCTGGATGGGTGTTTCCTTGAGTAAGACACTGGAGACAAGCATGGATGCCGGGGTTCCGCGCCAGAGTTGTTGCAGGATGCTTTCAGATACGAAACGTCGTTAAATGAAGAGTGAATGTCGTCCTTCCCTTCGACATTCACTCCACGGTATTGGCTTCCCCCTTTGCATCCCCTTTCCGCTGTGTTGAAAACTTGACATGATTGTAAGAGGTATCCTACCCTACCTTCAAGAGCACAACTGCCTAGCACCCTAGACAGTTGTACTGTTGACGAGAAGGTGAGAAAAGCTTGAATTGAGACGTCTTTTCTGCTAGTCTATGACCAGTAGAGATTGGAAATACAATGAAAGAAAAAATCCGTGTCATCATCATGGATGACCATCAAAGCATTGTAGATGGTTATCTTTACAGGCTCAGCATGGCGCCCGAGATCGAAGTCCTGGCGACCCTGTCATATAGTGAAAATCTCGAGCCCACCTTACAGGAAACGTCTGCCGATGTGCTGATCCTGGATGTCCAGGTCCCGATATCACCGGCGAATCTCAGTCCTTATCCCATTCTTCATACCATTCCCAAACTACTTCAGCTCTACCCGTATCTTGAGATCATAGTCATCAGCATGTTCGACGACCGCGCCCTGGTCCGGGCCGTGGTAGAAGCAGGGGCATCTGGATACATTCTCAAGAACGACAGCCAGGTCATCCAGCAGCTGGGTAAGGCCGTGCTTTCGGTGGCGAACGGCGGAGTATGCTTTAGTGATAAGGTCTTAAAGGCCCTTGTCATCAAGCAGGAAGAACCGTTCACCGCACGCCAGCTCGAAGCGCTCTCCCTGTGCGCAGCCTATCCAAACAGCAAGACGGCCGACCTGGCGCGCCAGATGAAGATCGCCAACTCGACCCTGCGCAACCTGTTGTCTACCGTCTACCTGAAGTTAGGTGTACAGACCCGCGCCGCAGCCATTGCCAAAGCGCGCCAGATGGGGATTCTCACTCCCAATCCCACCGTTCCCCAGCCGTAAGTAAAACATCCGGCGATACGCCCAGGGTTTCGAACAGCTTCCAGACCGGCTGGATCACCGCTTCCAACAGGGAGTCAAGCGCCTCCCGGTTCGGGAGCGGAGTTTTATTTAAGAGCTCCTGTGCATTTTGATACTTATGAAGTAATTGATCGACGCAGTAGCTCACAGCGCCGGAGCGGATCAAGATCTCCTGGGCCTCGAGCAACGCGTTCCCCGTGGAAATATTTTCATACAGTTCGATAAATCGTCTCCGCTCGGGGTGTTCTACAGTCAGTGCGAATAGAATGGGCAGCGGTTTTCGCTTCTGCATCCAGTCCGAATTGGCGGGTACCGCCATGGTGTCGTTCAGGTCGTCGTGGATCTGGATCATCTCGCCATAGAGCCGCCCGAATTGCTCCAGGCGGCTGGCGACCTCTTCTCCCACCTCCGCTATGATTGCTCCGAGATGGATCGCGCACCCGTAAAACGGAGCGCTTTTGTTTTCTACCACGCGCCAGTAGGCGACTTCGTCTGCCGGGTTTTGTATATCTAGTTCCTGACCGTAGGCGGTGGTCAGCATCATGCGGTTCAAGCTGTTCAATGCAGCCAGCCGGATCGTAGAGCTTATGCCGCTACACATCAGCGCGTCCATGCCCGCGGACTGGAAGGCGAGGGCAAAGTTCGAAGCTCTGCCGCTGCCGATGCGGCGGTATTCCCCGCGCGGGTCATCGTCCAGCATGTCGTCCACCAGGATAATGCTGATCTGGGCGCAAGCCAGCGCGGCAGAGGCAGGAACCGCTTTTCCCACGGATTCCCCAACAGCCTGGCAGGCGACGAGTGGCAGTTGCCAGTCGCGCGGTCGCAGAGACGCGGCGCGCTGGAGGATTATCCGCATTTCTTCCCACAAGTCAAAAATGGAGAAGGTTACTAAATAGTCAACCGTTGACCGATAGATATCCATAATTGTTTCTCACAGGATACAGGACGGGAAAGCTCCCGTCCTGTCTGTATTATGCTGCGTTAAGCACCGCCTTTATTAGTTTCTGTGGCCTGCTGGCTCCATTCTTGCCACGCCAGGTCGCTCTGCAGAGCCTGGGCCTGCTTGTGGCTCATCCGGGTGATTTTGGATAATGCTTCCAGATAGGAACCGTGCAGCCGGGATGCAGAATAGATGGAAGCGTAAAAGCCTTTCATAGTGTTCATTTGTTGTCTCCTTGTCTCACTTAAGATCTATTTGTTACGCAACTTGTATAGATTTAATGGGTTTTCTTCTTCACACACCTCCTGTTGAAATAATTTATTGAGGACGCGGCCGCGAGTCATCCGGCGAAGGGTGCAGTTGGTTAGAGGCTTGAGAAATAAAATAAATAATCTGGCAGGTAAGAGATGAAGGCACGAAACAATTCCTTCTGGTGGATCTTCGAACATGTTGTACCCTGGCTTGTCCTGGCAATCCTGCTGATTTATTCCTATGCCAAGTTCTTCAGGCATTCGTACGGCTTCCGCGTGGAGGCATCTACGGGTCGCGTGGTATGGGTGTTTGACCGACAGCCGGAACCAACCCTGCGAGAAGATGATCGAATTCTCCAGATAGGTTCCATGAGCTGGGAGGATTTTCAAGCGGACCTCAGCCGGTCCTTGTTTGAAGGATACAGACCGGGTGATACGGTCCCCATCCGAATTGATCGGGGCGGGCAGCAACTGGATATCTCATGGAAATATCCTCACTGGAATGAAGCGGAATTCCAGGATCAATTCGAAAGCGAATGGTGGATCGCTTATGTGTTCTGGCTGGGTGGGGTTTTGACGGTTTTGCTTGTGCGTCCAAAGGATGACAGCTGGGTCTTGATGTCCCTCTTTAATTTCCTGACCGCCCTCTGGCTCATCGCCGGGAGCGGCTTATCCGCCTATCACATCTGGTACAGTGCCATCGTATTGCGCGTTGCCGTATGGTTATGTCTGCCTGTCTACTTGCATTTACACTGGGTGTTCCCCCGTCCGTTGGGCAGGTTGCCACGCTGGCTGCTGTGGGGCGTTTATGGAGCCGGTATTTTGCTTGGCATTGCGCAGGCATTCCAACTGCTGCCCGCTGAGCTTTACCTCCTGGCCTTCCTCATAGCGCTTGGAGGAAGTCTAATCTTGCTTCTTATCCACGCCTGGCGACAGCCCTCTATTCGACGAGATTTTCGGCTGCTTCTGCTTGCCCTGGTATTGGCAATTGCCCCACCCTTGATATGGGTGCTCCTTGACAATATTTTTCGCTTTCCGTCGGAGTTTGGCAGTTTGGGAATCATTAGCCTGCCCCTCCTCTCGTTGGCTTATCTCTACACGGCTTTCCGGCGCCGGTTAGGCAACCTGGAACTGCGGGTCAACCGCTTTTTTACGTTTTACATCTTCCTCATCTTGGTTGTCTTCTTTGGTTTGCTATTCATCGCTTTTCTTGACCGGATCCCCGATGCTCCCGGTAAAACGACTACTATTGGCTTCACAACTTTGCTGTTGACGGCAGCTGCATTCATCGGGGTGTATCCTCCATTTTCCAAATTCATTGACCGGAGCGTGTTTCGTGTTTCACCAGCCTCTGAACGACTGGTGGAATCCTTTTCTACCCATATCAGCACGAGCCTTGCCCTACCGGATTTGATCCGTGTTTTGCAGGAAGAGGTTTTTCCCAGTCTCTTGATTCGCCAATTCGCATTCCTTCACCATGAACAAGGCGTGCTAAATGTGCTTTCCACAATGGGACTGACCGGCGAGCCCCTGCCTGACGAAAAAAACCTGGAATACCTATTGGATCAATCGGGGAGGTACCGCTCCCAGGATCTTCCCACCGCTGACGACCCTTATCCATGGGTCCGCCTGATCCTGCCGCTGCGGCTGGGTGACCGGTTGATCGGCTTCTGGCTGTTCGGACGCCGCGATCCGGACGATCTTTATGTCCAGCAGGAAATCCTTACCTTGACATCGCTTGCTAACGTGACCGCTATCGCATTAAGCAATATCTTCCAGACCGAGCGCCTGACCTCTATGTATCAAGCGAATATCAATCGCTATGAAGAAGAACGAGTGAGCTGGGCGCGCGATCTGCACGACAGCATCCTGAACGAGCTGGCGGCCTTGCCCAATCGCCGCGATGCACCCACCTTTTCTTCCACGTTTCAACAGGCATACGACGACGTCCCGGTGCGGCTACGCAGGATTATCGATAACTTACGGCCGCCCATGCTGGCATTTGGCTTGAAGCTTGCCCTCGAGGCGTATGCCGAAAAGCTCAAAGACCGAAATCCAGACTCTGTGGAGATTTCGACTGACATCCAGGCAGAGGATGAGTGCAAATATCCGCTCGTGGTGGAGAGCAACTTGTACCGGATCGTGCAGGAGTCTTGTGAAAATGCCCTGCGCCACTCGCACGCCAAAAAGCTGTCCATCTCGGGCCGCCTTACCGAGAACAACATCGAGTTGCGAGTGGCGGATGATGGGATGGGACTTGATCCAGATACCAGCCTCAAATTCAATGACCTG
>DATHTH010000218.1:0-5561 GCA_035463495.1 Anaerolineales bacterium
TCCGTCACATGGATGCGGTACTCGTCCCACTCCTCCCACTTGGCGCGGGTGAATGCCTCATAGGCAGCGGGACCAAGCGCGTCCACGAGAACTTTGTCTTTCGAGAGCTCAGTCAGGGCTTCCGCCAGAGAGCCGGGCAGCTCGCCAACTCCCATCTTCCTGCGTTCTTTGGCATCGAGGTGATAGAGGTTGACGTTGTTCAAAGGCTTGGCCGGAGTCAGGTTGTTGTCAATGCCGTCCAGGGCCGCGGCGAGCATACCTGCGAACGCCAGATAGGGGTTCGAGGACGGATCCGGGAAGCGCAGCTCGGCGCGCATGGACTTGTTGCGCCCTTCCGTGTAGCGCGGGATACGGATCAGCGCCGAGCGGTTCTGCTGTGCCCAGCCGATGTAGACCGGCGCCTCATACCCGGGCACGAGCCGCTTATAGGAGTTGACCGTCGGCGCGACCAGCGCAGCTAGCCCGCGAGCATGCTTGAGCTGCCCCGCAATGAATGAGTACGCACATGCCGAGATATGGAATTCCTCGTTCTCTTCGAAGAAGAGGTTATTGCCATCTTTATCGAAAAGGCTCTGGTGGCAGTGCATGCCTGAGCCGTTGATGCCGAAGACGGGCTTGGGCATGAACGAAGCCGTCAGCCCGTGCTGGGCGGCGATGGCTTTGACGGTGTACTTCAAGGTCAGCACGTTGTCCGCCGCCTTGACGGCATCCGCGAAGCGGAAGTCGATCTCATGCTGGCCGAGCGCCACTTCATGATGTCCCACTTCCACCTCGAGTCCCATCGAGCGCAGCGCATCCATCAGCTCGGTGCGGACTCGCACGGCTTCGTCGACCGCGGAAAAGTCGAAATATCCGCCCACATCGTGCGGAACCGGGTGAACACCGTGGCCGTTCCCGCCCGCTTTGAAGAGGAAGAATTCGGGCTCGGGACCGATGTTATATGTCCAGCCGCGCTCGGTGATCCTGGCGATCATGCGCTTCAACACACCGCGCGGGTCACCTTCGAAGGGCTGGCCGTCTGGCATGAAGATATCGCAAAAGATGCGCGCCCGGCGGCGCTCCACTGAGGTCCAGGGCAGAACGGCATACGTGTCGGGGTCAAGCCGCAGGCGCATATCGCTTTCCTGAATGCGGGCGAATCCTTCCACCGACGAGCCGTCGAACCAGACCCCGTCCTCGAGCGCATCTTCCAACCTGTTGATTGGCATATCCACGCTCTTAACGGAGCCGGTCACGTCCGTAAACTGCAACGAAACAAACTTGACCCCATCTTCTTTGACTTGCTTGATAAGTTCTTTTGCGTCCATTTTTTCTCCTTGAGGTTGTGATCGAATTTCCAACTGCACGATGCAGACAATGGATAAACAAAGGTGGGTGAAGTGTTAGTCGTCGCCGTCCGGGACGGCCTGCAACGGCTCCGTCTTGACCTTAACCTGAGCCTGGCGCGATGTGTTGATCAGCACGACCGAGCCGATAATGATCGCCGCGGCGACCAGGATACGCCCGTTCAGTGGTTCGGCTGCGAACCAGTTCCCGAGTAACACTGCAACGACCGGGTTGACATACGCGTATGTGGAGGTCAACGAGACCGGGGCGTTGTGCAAGAGCCATCCGTAGGCTACAAACCCGATCAGCGAACCGAATGTAATCAAGTAGAGAAGAGCTAACCAGGAGCGCATCGAAACCTGTCCAGGGTCGAAGCCGTTCAGCTCACCTTTGACCAGGCTGACGAGAAATAGCGAGACTGCGCCTGTGAGCATTTGCATCCCCGTTGAAAGCAGCGTGGATTTTGGCAGATTTGCGCCCCTGGCATAGATCGATCCCATGGACCAGAACAGCGGAGCAAAAAGTAGAAGGATCACGCCAAATGTATCGAAGCGCGCGCTGGAGCCTGTAATCTCAGCCGGTCCCACCAGGATAAATACGCCGGCAAAACCGATGATCAACCCGAGAATGGCTTGCCAGGTCGGTTTTGTTCCCCCGGCGCGCATGGCTTCGAAGAGCACGAGCCAGAACGGCGAGGTCGTGATGATGAGCGCCGCGATCCCGGACGGCACGGTTTGCTCTGCCCACGCCACCAGACCGTTTCCGCCGAGCAAGAGCGCCGTGCCCACGATCGCCGTGGATTTCCAATGACTGCCGGTTGGCGCCGGGTCGCCTGCCAGCCGGCGCCAGGCATACAGGATGGCGCCAGAGATCAGGAAGCGCAGCGACGCGTGCATGAACGGTGGGATGGTCTCCACCGCGAAGCGAATCGCCAGATACGTCGAACCCCAGACAATATAAAGTGCCAGTAATGCGATCCAGACTTTTGTTTTCATTCAGTTCCTTTTCGCCGCTAAACAGAGAGACAGAGGAATGCTCGTCATCCGTCGTTTCAGCCTGTGCATGGCTTATCAAGCTTGAACGCTTGCAAACTCTCTCGCCAGAAGCGCCTTCTTCCGCAGCGCGCCGTAGCGGTAATTGCCAAAGTCGCCTGCTTTACGGATCACGCGGTGGCAGGGGATCAGCACGGCGACTGGATTGTGCCCGATGGCTGTACCCACAGCCCGGGTAGCGCCGGGATTACCTATCTTCGAGGCGATCCCTGCATACGTGCTCATTTCACCCGCCGGGATCTGCAGCAGCGCTTCCCAGACTTTCAACTGAAAATTGGTGCCTCGCAAGTGCACAGGCAGCGGCTTGCCGCGGTGGCTATATCGCAAGTCAAAGATCGGCTCGATCAACGAAACTGTGGAGCGGTAATCCTCGATCATCGTCGCTTCCTTCCAGGCGGAAACCAGCTCATCAATCGCTTCACCTTCGCCGCTCTGCACAAAGCTCAGGTGACAGACTCCGCGCTCGGTGGTCGCGATCAGGCATTTGCCAAAGGGCGTCGGATGGATCCCGTAGCGGATCGTCACGCCCGCGCCGCGCGACTTGTACTCACCCGGGGTTACCGCTTCGGTCGTGACGAACAGGTCGTGCAGACGCCCCAGGCTCGAAAGACCGACCTGGTGCGTGGTCTCCAGCAGATTCTCTGACCGGTCGAGCCATTCCTTTGCGCCTTCTTTGGTCAGAAACTGCAGAAAGCGCTTGGGGCTGACTCCTGCCCAGCGAGTAAACAATCGCTGGAAGTGGTACTCGCTCAAGCCCATCTCAGATGCGATCTGAATGAGCTCCGGCTGCTCTTTATAATGGTTTTCAAGGTACCCGATTGCCTGCTCGATGCGCAGATAATCTTCAGACTGTTGTTTGAGATCCATTCGAGTGTCCATAGAGGCTCCTTTTGATTGTATTCTATGAACATTGCTCATTCCTGGCGACCCGATTCTTGCTCTGTTTTGAGTCCCGGTGGTTAAGTAAGGCAGAGGGTTTTCTCGGCCTATATCGAAACCACCGAATGGCAAGTCTGGTGTCTATTACTGGTTTCGATACGCTCGCTGCTCAACCAGCTTTTTCACAAAAAAAAAGGCATGCCCCGGGCATGCCTTAAACAATAGCCTCGCTATTAAATAAAACAGCCCTTCCACAACCACACCAGACACGCAGGAACTGTGTCTGGTTCACTACGTCTGTCTTGTGCCGGCCGTTACCGACCGGTTTTCGACCCGAGCAACCCAGTTTCCACCCCGCATGGGGCGTGCTGCTCTTGACGTTTCTTTCGGAAGGGAGAAAGGAGTCTGTGACAAACTCCAGAGGCATCCGCTGATCAAATCCGATTTTTCTCCGGCGCTTGCCAGAGTTAGCGCCCCGTTCGCACGGGGGAACCTCCACCTCGTGATCCCGCCGCAGACGGGACCCAGCCGCTATCATCTCCACTATTCAATTGTCAACCTGCTCACAATGGCGGCGATTGTACACTCGCCGCAGGGCTTCGTCAAGCCCGAAAATGGTGATTGTAATTTCGGTCGATTCTGGATAATATTCAATTAATTGATTATTCACTTCATTATTCCTCGAGGGTATCATGCACACCGAAAACACCATCTCAGATTATGTGAATGTCGTCAAACAGGGGATTGCAAAAAACTTCAAAAGTGAACGACCCAAAAAAGTGATCATTGTCGGAGCGGGCCTCGCTGGATTATCGGCGGCTTACGAATTGCTGCAGGCAGGGCATGAGCCGCTGGTGCTCGAAGCCCAGCACCGCGTCGGCGGTCGCATCTATACGATGCGTGATCCGTTCGCCCGTGGTCTGTACGGCGAAGCGGGCGCCATGCGGATCCCGCGCTCGCATGAGCTGAGCATGGCTTACATTGACAAGTTTGGGTTGCAGACCTGTGAATTTGTCATGGGAAACCCGCAGGCGCATGTCTATGTCGGCGGCGTCAAGCGGCGGCTGGCGGAAGTGCAGGCAAACCCGGAGCTGCTGGGATTCGAGGTTTCAGACGTGGAAAAGGGCAAGCTCTCTGGCTTTTACTGGGAGCAGACCATCCGCCCGCTGGTGGAAAAGATCGAAAAAGAAGGCGAGGCAGGCTGGGAGCAGATCTACGTCGAGTATGACCAGTATTCCGTCCGCGAGTTCCTGGAGCTTAAAGGCTGGTCGGAGGGCATGATCGAGATGTTTGGTCTGCTCAACAACCAGGAGGCCATGATGAACTCGTCGTTCCTCGAGCTCTTCCGCGAGGACGGTGGCAACTATTACACGAACATGTGCCAGATTACCGGTGGAGCAGATAACCTGCCCTGCGCCTTTCTGCCCGCACTCGGACCGCGCATCCGTTACGGCGCGCGGATGGTTGCCATCGACCAGACCCCGGACGAGGTGCTCATCCACTACCAGACGCGGGTCGGCCGTTTCACCACCCGTGGCGACTATGCGATCATCACCGTGCCATTTCCCGTGTTGCGCCACGTGGAAGTCCTGAAGCCCTTCTCTCGCGCCAAACAACGCGCCATCCGCCAGCTGCATTACGATGCTTCTGCCAAAATCTTTTTCCAGACGCGCCGCCGCTTCTGGGAGGAAGATGAAGGGATTTATGGCGGTGGGACCGTGACAGATTTAGCCATTCGCAATCTATACTACACCGATTACGGCAAGGAGACCGGCAGGGGCATCCTGCTCGCCAGCTATACCTGGTCTGAAGATGCCCAGCGCTGGGGCTCACTGCTTCCGCACGAGCGCATCGAGCAGGCGATCGAGAATGTTGCGGTGATCCATCCTCAGATACGGGAGGAATTCGAGACTGGCGCGTCGCATATGTGGCATGATGATCCGTACGCGGGCGGGGCCTTTGCGCTGTTCGATCCTGGTCAGCAAACGTTGCTGCATGACGAGATCGTCAAGCCGGAAGGCCGCATTCACTTTGCGGGTGAGCATGCTTCGCTCTATCACGCCTGGATCCAGGGGGCCTTCGAGTCCGGCTTGCGTGCGGCGATCGCCATCCATCAATCGCCTTAAAGCATAAGACCTGACACATCGTGTCAGGTCTTTCATAATCGATTCCCCGCCAATGCCGTGTGCTGCAAAGTTTTGAACCTGCTTTCGCAGGTGGGTCCCGACCCAGAAACGCCGCCTTGGCTCAGGCCTATCGCGTTATTTCTATTGGAGTTAGAGACCCTAAAAGTAAGTGTTGGCT
>DATHTH010000219.1:0-3676 GCA_035463495.1 Anaerolineales bacterium
GTGGAGGCGACCGTTGTGGATGTCCACTGGGAGACGATGGTCCCCGTGCAGGAGATCCGGGCCGTGGATTACAACAATGAGCCCGGCAGCCCGCCCTCGGGTGCTTATGACGTCTCGTGCCGGAACGAGAGCCGGGATGTCTGCGAGCAGCGCACCGTCGACCGCGGCAACGGTTACTCGGAGGTCGTGGAGGAATGTCACACCGAAACACAGCAGTACTGTTCGTACACCGTGGACGAGTGGACCACCATCCAGACGTACACTCTCGAAGGGGACGATCTCTTCCCGGTCTATGAGGATCCCAGCATTTCCAGCGGCCAGCGCCTGGGATCTGAATCTGAAGAACTGACCGTGACCTTCTCAACTGAGGACGGCAGTCAGGAAACCTACTCGCCGGATAGTGTCTCAGAATTCCAGCAGTTTACGGTCGGCAGCACCTGGACATTAAAGATGAACGCCCTCGGAGGCGTGGTCGGGGTAGAACCGTAGGAAAACGAGCTGGCACTTGCACTGACCGCTCTCCCTTTCCCGGGCTTCCTTCTATACCGTTCGTGACAGCACGGGTTTTGAAGCGGAGGAGACATGAAAGTGATGGATCAACACATCGGTGAAGCATTCGTACGTCTGGCACTGGCCGTCGAGGAGCATCTGCCCGGGTATGTGGACTCCTACTTTGGACCAAACGAGTGGTCAGAAGAAGCAAAGCAAACCGGGAAGCTTCCGCTTCCGGAACTGACTGACCGGGCGGTCCAGCTTGCAGAGGATCTACCGCGAAATCACGAGATGGATGGGCAGCGCAAGGATTTTCTGGAAAAGCAAATCCGCGCGATGCAGATGAGCCTGCGGCTGCTCCAGGGCGAGGCTGTGCCGCTCGCAGAAGAGGTTGAGGGGCTTTATGACGTACGACCGGAATGGAAGGATGAGGCGAATTTCCGGGAAGCTCATAAATTATTCGATCAAGTCCTTCCCGGTGATGGCTCGCTCCAGGAACGCATGGAAATCTGGGACAAATCCCTCGAGATCCCTGTGGAAAAGGCGAAAGAGCTTCTGCCGCTTATTACCGACAGACTTCGCGCGCTCACAGCAGAAAAATTTGACCTCCCGCAGGGGGAATCCTTCACCGTTGAATTCGTGTCGGATCAGCCCTGGGGAGCGTACAACTGGTATCTCGGCGGCTATCGATCCCGTATTGATATCAACACGGACCTGCCTATCAGGGCTCATGGGCTACCCTGGCTGCTCGCGCATGAAGGCTACCCGGGTCATCACACCGAGCTTTCTATCAAAGAGGCAAAGCTGGTCAGGCAATCGAATTACAGAGAACATCTTTTGACACTGATCAATGCTCCCTCATGCGTCATCGCAGAAGCAATTGCAACAACGGCGCTCAAAATTGTGCTGCCTGACGACGAATTGGAGCAATGGTATCGGAATGAAATTCTGCCCCGGGCTGGCCTGACCCATATCGATGCAGCCAGGATCATGGAGATGAGCCGCGCCGGACGGAAGATGTCCGGGCTCATGGGCAATGCGGCGTTCATGTTGCATGACCAGCACCAGAGTCCCGAGGAGATCACCGCGTATATACAGCACTATGGCTTACGTACAGAGAAAGAAGCCAGCCAATCTCTGAAGTTTCTCTCCAACCCTCTCTATCGCTCTTACATTTTCACATACCACATCGGATATGACTTGTTAGACGAATTGTTTACGCATGTGGATCGCGATACTTACTTCCGGCGGCTGCTCGAAGAGCCCGTCACACCCAGCCAGGTCCGGCAGTGGATGCAAGATGAACGGGGCACTGCATCCCTTTGAAACACGAGGAAAAGCAGGACATGGAAAAAAGCAACTACAGCGGAATGTTGAAGGATGAATATGTCATGCTACAACAGTTTTATGAAGATATCGACGAGAAAGGACTGAACATCAAGAACTGGTCAGTGACCGTGGCGCTGGCAACGATCGGCGCCGGACTGGTCTATCATAAAAATATTCTGCTGTTGACCTGTGCCGCCGCGGTCATGTTCTGGATCCTGGAAGGATATTGGCGGGGATTGTCTTATTTCTTCGTCGTGAGAATCAAGCGAATCGAAGAGATTTTTGCCAGCGGCAGTGCAGAGCTGGAAACACCGCTGCAGGTGTACTCGACCTGGGATAAGGCCTATCGCGAAAAAGGGGACCGTACGCTGCATTACATGCTCAAGTTTTCGTCCATGCTGCCTCATGTGGCAATTGCATTGGTCAGTGTTCTGTTGTATCTCTTCGGTGGAAGCTTCCTGCCCGAGTAGCATGTGCACATGGTGAAGTCTGTTGCCGTGATCGGCGGCGGACCTGCCGGCTTGATGGCGGCGGAGGTGATTAGCGCACGCAGTGCAGGCGGGGTACACGTGGACGTATATGATTCCATGCCATCCCTGGGGCGGAAATTCCTGATGGCAGGCAAGAGCGGGCTGAATATTACCCACGCCGAACCATTCGAACAATTCGTCACACGCTATGTTAAACGTCGTGCTCAGATCGAGCCGATGCTCAGAAGATTCGGGCCCGACGAGCTTCGACAGTGGGTTCATGGACTGGGGATCGAAACCTTTGTGGGAACCTCCGGGCGCGTGTTCCCGGTGGGGATGAAAGCCAGTCCGCTGCTGAGGGCGTGGTTGAAGCGACTTGCGGATGCGGGGGTAAGCGTTCATCTGCGCCACAGATGGACCGGGTACATCGCCGCCGGGAACGGCGGTGTGAGCGAATTGAAATTCAATGCCCGCGATGGCGCAAAAGTGGTTCGAGCCGATGCGATTGTCCTTGCCCTCGGCGGCGCGAGCTGGTCTCGCCTGGGCTCGGACGGCGCCTGGGTGCCATGGCTGGAGCAGGCTGGGGTCGAGGTGGAGCCGTTGAAACCAGCCAATAGCGGCTTCGACGTCCGCTGGTCTCAGCATTTCCGGGAGCGCTTTGACGGTCAGCCCGTCAAATCCGTGGTGCTGTCGTTTGACTCGTTCCACCAGCAGGGCGAATTCATCGTGACCCGAGAAGGCGTGGAGGGCGGCTTGATTTATACGGCATCCGCTCTCCTGCGTGATGAGATAGAAGCAAGCGGCCGCGCTGTCATGAACCTTGACCTTGCTCCAGACAGGTCTCATGAATGGCTGGTCGAGAAGCTATCGAGGCCGCGCGGTTCCCGCACGCTGGCGAGTCATCTTGAAAAGACGGTGGGGATCAAAGGCGTGAAAGCCGTCTTGCTGCGGGAGTTTCTCTCCCCGGACGATTTTGCGAATACGGAGCGACTTGCTCAAGGGATTAAGAATTTACCCGTACCGTTGAACGCGCCGCGCCCCCTGGACGAAGCCATCAGCAGCGCAGGCGGGGTCATGTTCGAGTCGCTGGACGAACATTTGATGCTCCGCGCGCTGCCCGGCGTCTTCTGCGCCGGCGAAATGCTCGACTGGGAAGCGCCGACGGGCGGCTATCTGCTCACGGCTTGCTTTGCCAGCGGCTACACGGCGGGACACAGCGTGCTGAGCTGGCTCGCTCACTAACTCCCTGGTCTACCAGAACATCCACTCCAGCACCCTCTGGATCATCTGGTCCCAGTATACCCAGTTGTGCTCGCCGGGTCCCTCTTCGTAGGTGAGGTCCAGGGGAAGCTTGCCCACCGCGTCCCGGAAGCGGATGTTATCCT
>DATHTH010000220.1:0-16693 GCA_035463495.1 Anaerolineales bacterium
TTGTCTGGTAGTAGCGGGTTTGCATGAACGCCACATACGCGCTGAGACCGATCGTCAGCGGGACAAACAAAAAATGAAAGATATTGGTGAGCCCAAACTGCAAGCGGGAGAGTACAACCAGATCCACGGTTCTTCCTATGGTTAGTTAACCAGGCACAGCCTGAATATATAGCGAGAGCTGCCCATCCAGCCTCGCTGAGAGGGCTATTCGTCGAATGAGGTGGATTGGAAGCGACGCGTGATCAGAATCACATTGCCCCACTTGGTTCGGAAGGATGAAACAACCCGCAGTGACCACCTGCTCTTGATTCTTCTGGCGGTGCCAGTACTATAGGATAGAAACCATCTCCCCTCAATAAGGGAAATCCCTGCTTTTGCAGACGGAGGGAGGAAGAGTGCCCGTATGCAATCGGCTTTCAACCTGATAGATGCTTTGTCAATGCTGCACGGTAATTGATTCAACGCAAACGTGGAGTGCCAGCTCTTTCCAGAGGAGTGCTATAGATCAGCATTCCTCAGGAAGGAATTCCTTGACTTCACAGGGATTTGATGTAGAATGTTATCGTTCCCGTTATCGATAACGGGAACGATAACACCATAACAGATCATGCGACCCAAAAACATGCGTGCGACGATTAAAGAAGTGGCTTCTGTGGCAGGGGTATCCACACAGACGGTTTCCCGCGTGATTAATGAACGACCCGATGTCTCCCCCGAAACCCGCAGGCGGGTGCAGCAAGTTATCAAGGAACTGAGCTATCAGCCCAGCGCACTGGCGCGCAGTTTGATCAGCCAGCGCAGCCATACCCTGGGTGTCGCCATTGCCGGACTAAAACACATCGGTCCTTCCCGTATTTTGAGCGGGATTACATCGGCAGCCGAAGAGGCGGGGTATTCCATTCTCTTGAAAGAGCTTCCCAGCTATGACACGGAAGAGATCGCGCCCATTTTCCAGGGGTTCCTGTCCCGGCATGTCGATGGCATCATCTGGGCAGTCCCTGAAGTCGGGGAAAACCGGGAATGGGTCCACCCGACTCTGGAGGATGTCGAAGTTCCGCTGGTGTATCTGACCATGGAACCGCGCGACCATCTCTCGGTTGTCGCCATCGACAATTACCTGGGCGGGCGCATGGCGATGGACCATTTGATGAAACAGGGATATCGCCGGATCGGGCATATCTGCGGCCCATTGGACTGGTGGGAAGCGCGCCAGCGGATGGCAGCCTGGAAGGATGCGCTGAGCGAGGCCGGGCAGGCGGTCGAGGACAGCCACTGTGTCGAGGGCACCTGGTCCTCTGCCAGCGGCGCCCTGGCGATCGTGAAGCTGTTCGATCAGTACCCCGAGATGGACGCAGTGTTCGTCGCCAATGACCAGATGGCGCTCGGCGCCATGCAGTTCTTCGCCGAACAAGAGATCCGTATCCCGGAGGATATCGGGATTGTTGGCTTCGATAATCTTCCCGAGTCGGCCTATTTCTCGCCGGCGCTCACTACCGTCCAGCAGGATCAACACGCTGTTGCCAGAATCGCTGTCGCGGAAGTCATCAAGATTATTGAGTCAGGCTGGCAGGGATCGGATCCCGTCGAACCGAAATCGATTGTTCTGCCGCCAACATTGATTGTGCGGCAAAGTTCCTCACGCTCAACGGAAGGAGGTGACACACAGGGAAGGTAACACCGATTCGTTGCAGGACGGAAAAGCACGGGCAACCTGCTGTGTCCTGCCAATACAGCACGATAGCACAATGTTCAAACTATTCTCAAGGAGAAGAAAATGTCTAAGAAGTTAGTCTTTACACTGGTAGCCGTACTGATGCTTGCCAGCCTCATTCTCTCAGCATGTGGCGCGACCGCTGCTACTCCCGCCGATGACACGAAATTAGTTGGTATTTCTATGCCGACCAAGACCTCCACACGCTGGATCTCTGATGGCGAGAGCATGGTCAAAGAATTCGAAGCCATGGGCTACGAAACCGATCTGCAATTCGCGGACGATGATATCCCGAACCAGCTTGCCCAGATCGAGAATATGATCACCAAGGGCGCGGATGTGCTCGTGATCGCCGCCATCGACGGCAGTACCCTGACCGACGCGCTCGCGAAAGCCAAGGAAGCCGGCGTTCTCGTAATTGCGTATGACCGCCTGCTCGTAAACAGCGAAAACGTGGACTATTACGCCACCTTTGACAATTTCGGCGTGGGCGTGATCATGGGTCAGCAGATCGAAGAAGGGCTTGACCTGAAGAACGCCGAAGGCCCCTTCAATATCGAGCTCTTCGGCGGCTCCCCCGACGACACCAATGCCTTCTACTTCTATGACGGCGCCATGTCCGTGCTGCAGCCTTACATCGATAGCGGCAAACTGGTCGTTCAGTCCGGCCAAATGGGCATGGACAAGGTCTCCACGCTGCGCTGGGATGGCATCGTCGCCCAGGCCCGCATGGAAAACCTCCTCAGCGCTTACTACACCGACAAACGCGTCGATGCTGTGCTCTCCCCGTATGATGGCCTGAGCATCGGTATCATCTCCGCTCTGAAGAGTGTTGGTTACGGCACCGCCGACCAGCCCATGCCCGTCATCACCGGCCAGGATGCAGAAGTTGCTTCCGTCAAAGCCATGATTGCAGGCGAACAGACCTATACAGTCTTCAAAGACACACGCGAGCTCGCCAAGCAGACAGCTGCCATGGTCGATGCAGCCCTGAAGGGCCAGGAAGTTCCCGTCAATGACACCGAGACTTATGATAATGGCGTCAAGATCGTTCCTTCCTACCTGTTGACCCCCTTCAGCGTTGATATTACCAACTACGAAAAGTATCTGGTCGAAAGCGGCTACTACACAGCTGACCAGCTGCAGTAATTTCTGGATTGAACGGGTGTGTGAGGGCAAGAATGCCTCACACACCCTCTTGGTTGGCCCTGACAACGGTTCCAAATTATCAATATTTGAATTAAGATTGAATCGCCGAGATTATCCATGTCCATCCAGGCAAAACGAGGATAAGAACATGTCCGATTTCATTTTGGAAATGCGCAACATTACCAAGACATTCCCCGGCGTAAAAGCTCTGGATAATGTCAGCTTTCGCGTGCATCGGGGCGAGATCCATGCCCTGGTCGGGGAAAATGGAGCCGGAAAATCGACGCTGATGAACGTCCTGAGCGGTATCTATCCCTACGGGACATATGAAGGAGAGATCTATTTTGAAGGGCAGGAATGCCGCTTCCGGGATATCACCGAGTCGGAAGAACTCGGGCTTGTCATTATCCATCAAGAACTTGCACTTATTCCTTTTCTTTCGATTGCCGAAAACCTCTTTCTGGGTAATGAGCGCGCGAACAAGGGTGTGATCGATTGGAATGAATCCATTTCCAGAACAAAGGAATTGCTAACCAGAGTGGGTCTGGATGAATCCCCCAATACACTCATCACCGACATCGGTGTGGGAAAACAGCAATTGGTCGAGATTGCCAAGGCGCTGGCAAAAAGCGTCAAACTTCTTATTCTGGATGAGCCGACAGCATCTCTTAACGAACGCGATAGTAAAAAGCTCCTGCAACTGCTATTGCAGTTCAAGGAACATGGAATTTCATCCATCTTGATCTCTCACAAACTGAATGAAGTTTCGGAAGTCGCCGACTCGATCACAATTTTGCGAGATGGCATGACGATTGAAACCTTAGATTGTCGTAGCGATGTGATTACGGAAGACCGTATTATTCGCGGCATGGTCGGTCGCGACATGACACATCGGTTCCCGCCGCGCGAATCCAAAATCGGTGAAGTGATTTTCGAGATACGCGACTGGAATGCCTACCATCCTTTGCATGCCGATCGCAAAATCAGCAATGATGTGAACCTGAAGGTGCGTCGAGGCGAGGTGGTTGGCATCGCGGGCCTGATGGGCGCCGGACGAACCGAGCTGGCTATGAGTATCTTCGGGCGTGCCTATGGCACCCGAATCAGCGGTATCGCCTACAAGCATGGCAATGAGATCGATATCAGCTCCATCAAAAAGGCCATTGCGAATGGAATTGCCTATCTGACGGAAGACCGCAAGGCCTATGGGCTGGTGCTGATCAATGCGATTAAAGATAACATTACGCTAACCAATCTCAAAGCCGTCGCAGATGGCGGCGTGATCAATGAACCCAAGGAACTGACAGTCACCCATGAATACCGAGATAAATTGAATATTAAATGTTCCAGCATTTTGCAGCAGGCAGTAAACCTTTCCGGAGGCAACCAGCAAAAGGTCGTCCTGAGCAAGTGGTTGTTTGCCAACCCGGAGATCCTGATCCTGGACGAGCCGACGCGTGGGATTGATGTGGGCGCAAAGTACGAGATCTATACCATCATCAACCGTCTGGCAAGTGAGGGAAAGGGAATTATCCTCATCTCCTCAGAACTGCCAGAAATTTTAGGGGTTTGTGACCGCATCTACGTGATGCGCAATGGCAGCATCGTTGGAGAAGTTCCGGCGAACGAAGCGACGCAGGAAGTAATCATGAAGTACATTATGAGAAAGCAAGACGTAGGACAACAAGAGGTAACATCATGAAAATCCCAGCGACCTTTAATGAAACAGTTAATGGCAGCGGAATTCTGAAAACCCTGACGGGTCTTTTCAGAAGCAACATCCGGGACTACGGCATGTTGATCGCTCTCATCGCGATCATGGGATTCTTCCAGATCCAGACAGACGGCATTTTGATGAAGCCGGTGAACATCACCAACCTGGTTCTGCAGAACAGCTACATTATTGTGATGGCGCTGGGTATGCTGCTAATCATCGTTGCCGGATGGATCGACCTGTCTGTGGGATCTGTCGCTGCTTTCGTCGGCGCGATCGCGGCGGTGCTCATGGTCAAAATGGATATCCACTGGAGTCTGACCATGTTGCTCGCTCTGCTGATCGGCGGATTGATTGGGGCTTTTCAGGGATACTGGGTCGCCTATCTAAAGATCCCGGCGTTCATTGTTACGCTGGCAGGCATGTTGATCTTCCGCGGCCTGACCCTGGTGATCCTGCAGGGCGAAGCGGTGGGACCCTTCCCCCCTGAGTTCCAAAAATTAAGCACGGGTTTCATCCCTGATTTTTTCCGGATGCAAGGCTTTCATCTCACAACCATCCTGATCGGCGTGCTGCTTTCGATCGTGCTGATCATTATCGATGTACGCGCCCGCAAAAATCAGCAGAAGTATGGTTTTGAAGTCATTCCTTTCTATTTCTTTGTGATCAAGAACGCCGTCATTAGCGCCGCAATCCTGGGATTGTGCTACTTGATGGCATCCTACAAAGGCTTGCCAAACGTGCTGATTGTCCTTTTCGTGTTGATCACTGCTTACGCCTTTCTCACCAGCCAGACGGTGATCGGACGTCGCATCTACGCCATGGGCGGCAATGAAAAGGCTGCCCGGCTATCGGGTGTCAATACCCGGCGCCTGTTGTTCGGTACTTTCGTCAATATGGGTGCTCTGGCTGCTCTGGCTGGCTTGATTGTCACAGCCCGGCTCAATACTGCCACACCAAAAGCAGGCGACGGCTTTGAGCTGGATGTGATCGCCGCTTGTTTCATCGGCGGCGCCTCCGCCAGCGGAGGCATCGGCAAAGTCATTGGGGCCGTGGTCGGCGCGTTCCTGATCGGTGTCATGAACAACGGCATGTCCATCCTGGGCATCGGCATTGACTGGCAGCAGACGATCAAGGGACTCGTGCTCTTGCTCGCGGTGTTCTTCGATGTCTACAACAAGAACAAGAACGTGTAAGTGTTTCATCGTATGAACATATTGGAGCAATTATTGCAGGAAGAACGAGAGCTTCAATTTAACCGCTTCAACGAAGTAACAGCCTGGGAGCTTGGCTCACTGCTCGTGAAGCGAGCCTTAAGAGAGTCACTTCCCATCACAATCGATATTACGCGCGGGTCGCATCAGATTTTTCACGCCAGCATGCCTGGCACTTCCGCCGATAACGACGAATGGATTAAGCGTAAGGTGAGTCTCGTGTATCGCTTTGGGCACAGCTCCTTCTATATGAACCAGCTGCTCAAGCGTACAGGCAAGAGCATCGAGCAAGCCTATCTCGTCTCTGAAAGCGAGTACGCTCCGCATGGCGGGTGTTTTCCCATCCTCCTCAAAGATACAGGGATGGTAGGAACGGTCACCGTCTCCGGGCTGCCGCAGGAAGAGGATCACAGGCTCGTCGTCGAGGCGATTCGCGAGGTTCTGGGAGAGGAAAACTAAGATGGCACTCAATCCCGTACTCTCCATGCTTGGACGTAAACTACGACTGGCGGTCATCGGCGGCGGCCCCGGTTCCTTCATCGGCGCCATGCACCGGCAGGCGGCGCGGCGCGACGACCGTTATGAGATCGTGACGGGCGTTCTCACCTCCGATCCGGAGCGGTCCAAACAAGCCGGACAGGAGCTTGGCTGGGATCTCAACCGCGTGTATTCAAGTGTGGAGGAGATGCTGGAAGCCGAGTCCTCCCGCGAGCGCGGTGTGGACGTGGTCGCCATCATGACCCCCAACGACAGCCATTACGAATATTCGGTGGCTGCCCTGGAGTGCGGCTTCGATGTGATCTGCGACAAGCCGATGACGAACACACTCGAAGAAGCCGAAGCTCTGCATAAGAAAGTGCAGGAAACCGGGCTGGTGTTCTGCCTGACCCACAACTACACCGGCTACCCGATGGTCCGTCAGGCAAAGGCAATGGTGCAGGATGGGCAGCTGGGGACGATCCGCCTGGTCCAGGTGGAATATGTGCAGGGCGGCAAAGCCGATGAATCGAAACCCATGCCGGAAGTAATGACCTGGAAATACGATCCGGTGCGCGGCGGACCCTCACGCGTGATGGGCGATATTGGAACCCATGCGCACAATCTCACCCGTTTTATCACCGGCCTGGAAGTTGAGGAAGTCGCTGCGGAAGTCGGAACGATTGTGCCGGGGCGTCACATTCACGACTTCGCCGGGGCGCTGCTTCGCTTTGACAACGGCGCCCGCGGCAGCTTTTGGGTCACGCAAGCCGCTGCCGGTGTGGAGAATGGACTACGGATTCGCGTCAGCGGTACGCAGGGAACGCTTGAATGGATGCAGGAAATTCCGCAGGTGCTGACCTTCAAGCCTTTGCATGGACCTTCTCAAAACCGGACGCCCAACGGACCCGGCGCCCTGCCCTTATCTGCGCGATCCACGCGCCTCGTTGCAGGTCATCCCGAAGGTTTCCCGGATTCCTTTGCCAATCTCTATTCCGATGCCGCGGAAGCGATAGCCGCGCGTCGCGCCGGCCAGGACGCTGATCCGCTCGCCCTGTATTTCCCGAATTCCCGGGACGGCCTGCTGGGTGTGCGCTTTGTGAACAGCGTTATCGAATCCAGCAACGCCAACGGCAAATGGACCAGGTGCTGAAGAGTTTGACGATGAGCCATGGTCAATGGTCCATGGTCCACGTATAAAAACAATCCCTCATGTCGAATATCGTTCTAGTCACAGGCGCAACCGGCAAAGTGGGGCAAGTATTCATTCAGCGTTTGTTGGCTAACTCCAAATTTGATTCGTTCACAGTCAGAGCATTGTGCCACAACCGCAAGGTAGCCCCTCACGAGCGAATCCAAATGATTCATGGCTCCATCGAGCACCGCGACGTTGTAGAAAGAGCCATGGACGGTGTGACGCACGTGCTGCACCTGGCGACCTGTAAAGAGACCCCTGATCAGATCATGGATGTGGCGGTCAAGGGCCTGTTCTGGCTGCTCGAAACATCGCGAAGCAGTCCCACGTTCAGGCAATTCATCCTGGTTGGCGGCGACGCCGGTGTCGGGCATTTTGTTTATCCCCATCCCATTCCGGTCACAGAGGCACAAAAGCATTCGGCGTATCCCGGCTGTTATGCACTGTCCAAAGTGCTCGAAGAAGTGATGCTCGAGCAGTATTACATCCAGTACGACCTTAACGGCTGCTGCCTGCGCGCACCCTGGATCATGGAAAAGGACGATTTCAAGTACCAGCTCTCGTTCGGGGAGGATGTCTTTGGCGGGCCGCGCTGGCGTGACCTGGTCGGCGCGGAGCGCGCCGATGAATATGTGCGCACCCGGACCGTGCCGGTTATGCTGGACCCGGACGGCTGCCCCGTCAAGCGCAATTTTGTTCACGTGGAGGATCTGGTCAGCGCGCTACTCACTGCCATCGATCATCCAAAAGCCAGGCAGCAATTGTTCAACATCAGCATGGATGAGCCGGTCGATTATGGCGAGATGGGGCGGTACCTAACCGAGACTCGCGGCGTGCCAACGGTGGAGATCGAAACAGCTTACCACTCCACCTGGCTGGATAATACGAAGGCAAAGCTCCTGCTTGGCTGGCGCCCTGACTATGACATGAGAAAGCTGGTCGACTCCGCGTTCGATTACGCCCGCGCGGACGGTGATCCGCGGACAATCTGGTATCCAGGTTGATGATAGACAACTAACCATGGACAATTGACGACGGTCCATGGTCCGACAGAGCATGGGAGATGGATATGAGTCGAAATCACATTCAAGAGGCAATTGCGAGCGGCAAAACCGCTCTTGGCATCGAGCTTGGTTCCACTCGCATCAAGGCGGTGCTGATCGGCCAAGATCATGCTCCGATCGCCTCCGGCAGCCATGAGTGGGAAAACCGCTACGAACAAGGCATCTGGACCTACAGTCTGGACGATGTTTGGACAGGCATACAGGAGAGCTATCGGAACCTTAGCAAGGACGTTTTGGAGAGATATGGCACGCCTCTCCAGGCTGTTGGCGCCATCGGCTTTAGCGCCATGATGCACGGCTATCTGGCGTTCGATCGGGAGGGGCGTTTACTTGTCCCGTTTCGTACATGGCGAAATACCATGACCGGACAGGCTGCAGAGAAGCTCACAGATCTGTTCCAGTTCAACATCCCACAGCGCTGGAGCATCGCTCACCTTCATCAGGCGATCCTGAACAGGGAATCCCACATCCGGGAGGTCGACTATCTGACCACTCTGGCAGGCTACGTCCACTGGAAGCTGACGGGGCACAAGGTGCTGGGCATCGGCGAGGCTTCGGGCATGTTTCCCATCGACAGCAAGACGAACGATTACGATATGCGCAAGATCGAATTGTTCAATGAGTGCATCCAGGCGGAGGACATTCCGTGGAAGCTCCAGGACATCCTGCCCAAAGTCCTTGTCGCCGGGGATGCCGCGGGGGGTCTGACCGAAGAAGGTGCAAAGCTGCTCGATCCCGCGGGACAACTACAAGCAGGCGTTCCGCTCTGTCCACCGGAGGGCGACGCAGGCACAGGCATGGTCGCGACCAATAGCGTTGCAGAGCGCACCGGCAATGTTTCTGCCGGCACTTCGGTCTTTGCCATGATCGTGCTGGAGAAGGATCTCTCGAAGGTCTATCCTGAGATCGACATGGTGACGACGCCCACAGGTAAGCCCGTCGCCATGGTGCATAGCAACAACTGCACATCCGATCTCAATGCATGGGTCGAGCTGTTCCACGAGTTCACCCAGGCACTTGGCGTGGAGACCAGTCAGGCTAAGCTGTTTGAAATGTTATATCAAAAGGCGCTCCTGGGCGATGCAGATGGCGGTGGGCTGCTCGCCTACAATTATCTCTCGGGCGAGCACATCACGCACATGGAGGAGGGTCGTCCGCTCCTCGTTCGCACACCCGAAAGCCGCTTTACCCTTCCAAATTTCATGCGCGTGCATCTGTTCTCGGCGCTCGGTGCCTTGAAGATCGGGTTGGATATTCTCTTTGATCAGGAGCAGGTGAAGATCGACCAGATCCTGGGTCATGGCGGCTTCTTCAAAACAGAGGAAGTGGGGCAGAAGATCATGGCAGCGGCGATGAATGTCCCGGTATCCGTAATGGAGACCGCAGGCGAAGGCGGCGCATGGGGCATTGCACTGCTTGCTTCCTATATGCTCCATAGAGTAGAAAATGAACCTTTGGAAGCCTATCTCTCTGACAGGGTCTTTGCAGGAGAAAAAGGATCAACGCTTGCTCCCGACCTCCACGATGTCGAGGGCTTTACGGCGTTCATGGAACGTTACAAGAAGGGGCTGGTCATCGAACGAGCCGCCGTGGAAGCGCTGCGGTAAAAGAAAGCAGTCCAACGTCTTCCGACGTTGCAAGGCTGATGGAGAGATCATGCTCGAAACACTAAAAGAAGAACTCGTACAGTTACATCTCGAGTTACCGAAAAACAACCTCGTCGTCTGGACGGGCGGCAACGTCAGTGCGCGCGATGCGGAGACTGGACTCGTGGTCATCAAGGCCAGCGGCATCCGCTATGAGGAGATGCGCCCGGAACACATGGTGGTCGTGGACCTGGACGGCAATATGGTAGAAGGCGATTACAGGCCTTCCTCGGATGTGTACAGTCACCTGTACATTTACAAGAATCGCCCGGACGTCAGCGGTGTGGTGCACACACACTCGACGTACGCCACGGCATTTGCCGCGGTCAACAAGCCAATCCCTGTGGTGCTGACGGCGATCGCCGACGAGTTCGGCGGCCCCATCCCCTGTGGGGGCTTTGCGCTGATCGGCGATGATGCCATCGGAAAAGTAGTGGTGGAAAGTATCGGCAATTCGCCCGCGGTGCTGCTCAAGAACCACGGCGTGTTCACCATCGGAAAGAACGCCAGGGCTGCGGTTAAAGCTGCGGTCATGACGGAAGATAATGCGAAGACCGTCTGGCTGGCTATGCAGATCGGTGTGCCCGATGAGATCCCACAGGCAGATGTGGCGAAATTACATGATCGCTACACCAATGTGTATGGACAATAAAGTGCTCCGGCGCCGCGCGTAACGCACGGTGACCAGAGCAAGTTTGAAATCAGGAGAACCAATCATGATCGATCTACGACAATATGAAGTCTGGTTTGTGACAGGGAGCCAACACCTGTATGGTCCAAAGACTCTTGAAACGGTGGCTGAGCATTCCTGTGAGATCGCGGCAGCATTGGGCGCATCGGCTCAGGTACCTGTCCGGGTTGTGGTCAAGCCCGTGCTTACCACCCCCACAGCGATCCGCGATCTTTGCCTCGATGCCAACTCCAGTAAGGAGTGTGTGGGCTTGATCACCTGGATGCACACATTTTCGCCCGCCAAGATGTGGATCGCCGGTCTGAGCCTGCTGAAGAAACCCTTCCTGCATTTACACACTCAATACAACCGCGAGATTCCCTGGTCCAGCATCGACATGGACTTCATGAACTTGAACCAGGCTGCGCATGGCGATCGTGAATTTGGCTTTATAGGCAGCCGTCTACGCCTGAACCGGAAGGTCGTGGTCGGTCACTGGCAGGATGATGACGTGCAGAAGCAGATCGGAGTGTGGGTTCGAGCGGCGTGCGCCTGGGCCGACGCGCAGGGCGCAAGACTGGCGCGCTTTGGTGACAACATGCGTGACGTCGCCGTGACCGAGGGCGACAAGGTGGAAGCCCAGCTCCGCTTTGGCTATGATGTCTATGGCTACGGGGTGGGAGATCTGGTCCGGGCGGTGAACGACGCCAGTGAAACCGAAATCAAGGAGATGACCCAGGCGTACCTCGATGAATACGAGGTGGCTCCTGCGCTGCAGCCTGACGGGGCGCGGCATTCCTCGCTGATCGAGGGTGCGCGCATCGAAGTAGGCATGCGCAATTTCCTCAATGCAGGCAGCTTTAAAGCCTTCACCACTACGTTTGAAGACCTGCACGGGCTTGCCCAACTGCCCGGGCTGGCCGTCCAGCGCCTGATGCGTGATGGTTATGGCTTCGGCGCCGAAGGAGACTGGAAGACCTCAGCGCTGGTACGTGCCATGAAGGTCATGAGCGCCGGCTTGTCGGGGGGCGTGAGCTTTATGGAAGATTACACCTATCATTTCAGCGCCGCCGGGGACAAGGTGCTGGGTGCGCACATGCTCGAGATCTGTGAGTCGATCGCCGCTCCCTCCGGGAAACCGAGATTGGACATCCTGCCGCTTTCCATCGGCGGCAAGGCAGATCCTGTCCGCCTGATCTTCGACGCGAACATTGGCCCGGCAATCGGGGCCTCCATCATGGATATGGGCGACCGCTTCCGCATTGTAGCCAACGTGGTGGATGTGGTTCCAACCGATGAGCCGCTCCCGAACCTTCCCGTCGCGCGGGCGCTGTGGGTGCCGCGTCCCAATCTTAAGGTTGCCGCGGCAGCCTGGATCTATGCCGGCGGCGCGCACCACACCAGCTTCAGCTATGCTGTCAAGGCCGAGCATTTACGCGATTTCGCCGAGATGGCTGGCGTGGAGTTCCTGCTGATCGACGAGAACACGCGCGTGGATGAGTTCAAGGACAAACTGCGCTGGAACGATCTGTACTATCGCTTGAACCGGGCATTGTAGTGATACTGCGATTGGATCAGACGTTGCCTCTTGTTGATATTCAACAAGAGGCAATTTTTGAAATAATGAGGCGATGATAGATAAAGCGTACTAAAACGATTTCTTAGCCAATCCTCCGCATAATGAAAATGTTACAGAACGTTACAATCGCTGAACCGTTCTCCTGAATCAGGTTAAAATGACGACCAGTTTCATCAGGTATATCCTGTTTTCCTGCAAGACCCATTGACCGGGCAATGAAATCTTACCGTTCGACTGCCAAATTATCCAATGGGGTCGCTGTACGGGACTCGAAGTCCCGGTCTGTGGCAAGCACCTGAACTTTAACAAGATCCAACGCCGGGTTTTCCGGCTGTGGAACCGGCATTCATCCCGCGAGCACCCGCTCCCCGCCAGGGGTCCAGCCCTCATTGTTTACCTTCGCAAGACTGCAATACCGGGCATTGTTCTATTTTTCTGGAGGAAGTCATGGCAAGACTCTTGATACGCTCTTTTTCGATTATTTCCATTCTCACGATCCTGCTCGCACAGGTTGGCTGGATGCCTGCGGCAGCCGACGCGATTTTCATCGTCAACAGCACTGCCGATATGCTGGATGCCGATCCCGGGGACGGTTTATGCGAGACCGATATCACGGGGGACTGTACTTTGCGCGCCGCGATTCAGGAGGCGAACGCGCTGGCAGGGCCCGATACGATCACCATTCCCGCGGGGACGTATACACTGACCATGGAAGGCACAGGGGAAAATATTGCCCTGACGGGCGACCTGGATATCCTGGAGGAGCTGAAGATCACCGGCGCCGGGATGGGAGAGACCATCATCGATGCCAATGAGCTCGATCGCGCCTTCCATGTCCTCTCTTCGCTGGAGATCTCTGACCTGACAATCCGGAATGGCTTTGCCAGTCCGGGCGGTGCCCTTCTGGTAAGCGGGTATGCATCCGTTAACCAGGTCGCGTTTGAGAACAATCGCACCACTTCCACCGATGCGCCCATCGAAACCGGCGGCGCCATCCACATCAGTCCTGAGGCTTCCGCGGACATCGCCGGGAGCCGGTTTGAGAACAACACGGGCCATTATGGCGGCGGGGCTGTGGCAAGTTCGAACGCAACCCAATTTTCCATTACAGATAGCACCTTCATTTCCAACACGTCGCTCCACGGCGGCGGCGCTCTCTATCCCAATGGCTTTACGGCAACGGTCGAAAACAGCACGTTTGTCGAGAATAGTGCCGGGACGGGGGGGGCCATCCATAGCAACGCCAACTCGGTTACTGTGACCAACAGTACCTTTGTCGGGAACTCGGCGGTGAACCATGGAGCAGTCGACTCGCGCGAGGGCGTGGTTACCATCAACAACAGCACGTTTTTCGGCAATACCGCATCCGGCGAGGGGAGCATCCTGGGGGACCAGCAATTTGGAGCCGGCGGAAATCTGGAGGTGGGTAATTCGATCCTTTACGGAACCGATACAGACATGTGTGATACGGTCGCCGGGATGGTGGGCGACCTGGGAAATAACCTGACCTGGCCGGCTGAAAATAACTGTCCCGGCATGCAGGACGATCCCCGGCTGGACGCGCTCGCCAATAATGGCGGTCCCACCCAGACGATCGGGCTGTTAACAGGCAGCCCGGCGATCGACGCAGGCAATAACGAGACCTGCGCCGCCACAGACCAGCGCGGTGTGACGCGCCCGCAGGGGGAAGCCTGTGATATCGGCGCCTTTGAGGCGGCGCTGCTTAATGTCTTCTCGGTCACGAATACGAATGACAGCGGATCCGGGTCCCTGAGGCAGGCTATTCTGGACGCGAACGCCGTCCCGAATTCAGCCAACGGGCCGGATGAGATCCACTTCAATATCCCAAGCGAAGGCATCAGCACGATTGCTCCGGCGTCCGCTTTACCAGCAATCACCGAGCCGGTGATCGTCGATGGGTACACACAGCCGGGCGCCAGCCCGAACTCGCAGGCGGTGGGCAATAACGCCTTCATCCGGGTCGAGCTGAGCGGGGAGAATTGTGTGGGCTGCCAGGGCCTGGTGATCACAGGCGGTGGCAGCACGGTGCGCGGCTTAGCCATCTACGGCGACTTCAACGACGCGATCCAGATCGAAGGCAGCAGCGGCAGCCTGATCGCGGGCAACTTCCTTGGCTTGCGAGCCAACGGCACCGCGGATGGTGTCTCTGCATCCGGTGTATACCTGTCCAATACGGCTGGAAATACAGTTGGCGGGACCACACCTGGGGATCGAAATATTATCTCGAACAACCGTGATGGCGTCTTCGTCGCGGGCGGTATCGCGAATGCAACCGGCAACGTCATTGCCGCTAACTATATCGGCACGAATCCCGTCGGCACGGCGGCGCAGGGCAACACCCAGCGCGGAATCTTCGTGGGAGGCTTCGGCTTCGCGGCAAGTGACAACACGATCACGGGCAACCTGATCTCGGGCAACGGTCACTTTGGCGTGCTTCTGCGCGACTTCAGTGTAACAGGCACCCTCGTCCTGGGCAACCGCATCGGCACCACGGCGGACGGCACAGGTGCCCTGCCCAACGGCGGGAGTGGAAGCGGCGACGACGGACTGGCCGGGACCAACGCGCGGGCGGGCGTGTATATCGCCGGGCCCGGCAACACGATTGGCGGCGTGACGAACGGCGCAGGGAATCTCATCGCCTTCAATGCCGGTACAGGAGTCACGGTCGCATTCGGCGCCGGTAACGCGATCTTGCGTAATCGGATCTTCTCGAACGACGGTCAGGATATCGATCTTGGCGGCGACGGAGTGACATTCAATCACGCCGGCTTTGCCTCGGGTCCAAATAATTTCCAGAACTATCCGGTGTTGAGCCTCGCTACCTCGGACGGAAACAGCACCCGCGTGGCAGGCGCCCTGGAATCGGAAGCGAACCAGAGCTACACCCTCGACATCTTCGCGAACGAGACCTGCCATCCCTCTTTCTTCGGCGGGGGCGCGGAGTATCTCGGCTCGTTCACGGTCAATACCAATGCGAGCGGGCTTGCCATCTTCGACGAGGAGCTTCCCGCGGGGATTGACGAGCCGTTCGGCATCACCGCGACTGCCACGGGCAGCAGCGGCACCTCCGAGTTCTCCTATTGTCGCCCGCTCTCCACCCCCAACCTCAACTGGGTCCAGGCGCAGAGCGTCTCCGGTTCCTCGCAAACTGAGCAGTTCATCACGGACGTCTTCCAGGAAAAGTGGTTCAAGTTCTCTGTCGAGCCGGGTGCCACGGTCAACGTCACATTGACAGGTCTATCCGGCAGCGCGGTCAGCCTGCACCGTGATCCGTTTCCCATCTATAACGGGCTGATCAATCCCCAGAACGCCGCGGTGTTAAGCGCCGAGGCTTCAGATGTAGCCTTCCTGCCGTCCGGTTCACTTCCTTCCGGCTCGCTGCCTTCCGGATCACTTCCTTCAGGCTCGCTGCCATCTGGTTCCCTCCCCTCCGGCTCGCTGCCCACCGGCTACCTGCCTTCGGGTTCGTTGCCCTCTGGCTCATTGCCATCCGGCTCGCTGCCATCTGGTTCCCTACCTTCTGGTTCCCTGCCATCGGGATCCCTCCCCTCTGGGTCGCTTCCTTCAGGCTCGTTGCTATCCGGCTCTCTACCTTCTGGATCTCTACCTTCCGGTTCATTGCCCTCCGGATCTCTGCCTTCTGGATCTCTACCTTCCGGTTCGCTGCCCTCTGGCTCCCTGCCCTCCGGCTCGCTGGATGCTTACGGCAGCGCGGCGCGGCGAAGCCTCCTGGGAATCTCTATGGATCCGTATGCGACGGTGCAGACCATCGAGCGCAATACCTATGACCTGCAGGAGGATCTATACGTTCGCGTGGTCGGACCCTATAACATCGAGAACCCGTTCCGGCTGGAAGTCACGCTCAGAGGCGGGGTGTGCGGGTCGGTGCAGCCGGTCCCGGATTCACGGCCCGTCATGTCCGGTTCACCCGCTTCCGGCATGCGGTCGTTGATCCTTACTGACTCAATCCGCCTGCACGGTACGGCCGCAGAAGTCGCAGCGGCGTTAGACGATCTAGAGACACTGGCCGCGCGCTCAGACGTGCAGGGCGTGGTGATCGATCTCGCCGAGAGCCAGTACGCGCGGGTTGCTTTTGCGAATACACAGGCAGACCAGAACCTGCCCTGTGCTTCCGCCAAGAACACGGTGGCAAACGAGATCAAGAATGTGATCGATGCCTACCGGGCAGTGAACCCTGCGCTCGAATATATCGTGCTGGCAGGCGGCGCGGATGTGATCCCGTTCTTCCAGGT
>DATHTH010000221.1:0-2433 GCA_035463495.1 Anaerolineales bacterium
TTCCCATTTCGGTGCTGGTGATGCTTGTGGTCGCTCGCAGGACGCTGGCTCGTTTGAAGGAACAGGCAGACAAGGAATCTGATTTTTCGTCGTAGGAGGCGGACTTTGGAACAAGCACAACGCAGACCCTGGCGCCGCTGGATCGTCCTGGTGCTCTTGATTTTAGGGTTCATTCTGGGTGGGATCTTTGTCCCTGTCCAGCCAGAGATCCTGGTCGCACCGGAAAAATTGTTTGATATCACGCTACCCTGGGGTGGGACATTTGCCGTGGTGAATACGCTGCCGACGCTGTTTGTCACCATATTTCTGATCATCATCCCGCTGGCATGGGCAACTCGAAGCTCGCTGTTGAAGAGCGCACAGACCGACCTTGTGCCGCGCGGGATCGGCAACGCCATGGAAGCCATTCTGGAGATGCTCTACAACCTGACGGAAGGATCGGCAGGCAAGTATGCACGGATGATCTTTCCCTGGTTCGCGACCATCATGATCTATGTGCTCATTGCCAACCTGCTCAAGCTCGTTCCGGGCTTTGAGTCGATCGGTGTGCTGCACGAGTCGCATGGTGAGGGCGGGCATCATATCGAGTCGCTGGTGGGCAACTGGTATCTCTTCACCCATGAAGAAGGTGAACACATCCTGGCCCCATTCTTCCGCGGTATCTCCGTGGATTTGAACTTCACGGCCGCCCTGGCGATTATCTCGGTCGTGATGATCCAGGTGATCGGTGTCCGTGCTCAGGGTGCAGCGTATTTCAGCAAGTTTTTCAATACGCGCCGCATGTTCAAGGTGCCTTTCTTCGGCGCCATGGACTTTTTGGTGGGCCTGCTGGAGCTGATCTCGGAAATCTCGAAGATCCTCTCGTTCGCCTTCCGTCTGTTCGGGAATATGTTTGCAGGGATCGTGCTGGTCGCGATTGTTGCTGGTCTGCTCGGCCGGTTCACCATTCTGCCGGCCATGGTAATGATGTTCGAATTGTTTGTCGGTGTCATCCAGGCGTTCGTATTCGGTATGTTGACCATGGTATTCATGGCGCAAGCCACGCAGGGTCACGGCGAAGAACATGCTGAAGGCCACTAAACTCAACCAATCACAAGGAAACCCTAAGGAGGCTTGATATCATGGAAGGAAATATTTTAGATGCGATGCGCTATGTGGGCGCTGGCCTGGCGATGATCGGAGCCGCGGGCGCGGGCGTGGGGATCGGTCTCAGCGTGCAGGGCGCCCTCACCGGTATGGCACGCAACCCCGATACCTACGGCAACCTGCTCACCAACATGATCCTGGGCATCGCCTTCTCTGAGGCGATCGCCATTTACTGTCTGGTGATCGCGTTCCTGATGCTCTTCAAAGTTGTGTAAGAAATAGGAGCAATCTATGGAAGCACTTGGAATTAATCTGGGTCTGCTCATCATTCAGATCTTTGCGTTCACTATTGTTCTCTTGACGCTGAACGCCTGGGTTTACAAGCCGATGCTGAACATGATGGAGACCCGCAGGCAGAAAATCGCACAGGGCCTGGAAGATGCACGGGTCGCCGCCGAGGCTCGAGCCAATGCCGAGAAGGAAGCTGCCAGAGTGATCGCCGATGCGCAGACGGAAGCCAGCAAGATCGTGCGCGAAGCGACCGAACGCGCCGCATCTGCCGGGCAGGATGTCAAAGCTGCTGCGGAGGCGGAAGCCGCAAGTGCCCGTGAAGCGGCGATCGCAGAGGCGGAGGTAGAACGGAACCGAATCCTCGGCGATTTGCGCAGCCAGGTTGTGGGGCTGGCGATGGCCGCGGCGAACAAGCTGGTCGGTGAGTCGCTCGATGAAAAGCGGCAGCACGCCTTGCTCGACGAATTCTTCTCGGGCGTCAAATCCGGCAAGCTCGTCGTGCTGGACGGCGGCGACTTCCGCGGCGAGAGTGCTCAGGTCACGAGCGCGCTGCCTTTGAACGCGGAGGAGCAGGAAGCCGTGAAGCGGGATGTGCTATCAAAAGCCGGCGCAAAGGAAGTCACGTTCCGTGTTGATCCCGCGATCCTGGGCGGACTTGTCATCCGGGTCGGCGATAAGGTCCTGGACAGCTCCGTAGCGGGCCGCCTCGAGGGCCTACGGCAAAACTTACGCTAGCCAAGAGACCTTGGAAGTCTTTTTGCATAGGTTTCTCGTGTGATAGACGTCTGAGAAAGACTCCTGAGGTTTGCAGAAAAGGTTTTGGTAAAATGACCAAAACCCTTTTTGTTTAAATATGACACATCAAAAATCACTTCAGCATCTCTTTGCCGAACTCCCGCTGCCTTTTTGCATGGTAAACATCCCCGATATTCCCATCGGGGGAATCTCCATTGACAGCCGTCTGGTCCAGCCCGGTCACTTGTTCGTGGCGATGAGAGGGGCCTCGGCCGACGGGCATGACTACATACCAAAGGCAATTGAGAGTGGAGCGGTTGC
>DATHTH010000222.1:0-24785 GCA_035463495.1 Anaerolineales bacterium
GGGATTTTTACCACCTGTGTCTCCTCGTCTGCCTGGGCGCCCGCCTCGACCAGCAGCTGGCGTGCCTCCGTGTTCTGGACCTTGATGCCCGGTTTCAGCAATAGCTGGTACGCTTCATCCAGAATACGCTCGATCAATTCATCTGTCAGGAGAGTAAGCTTGGGTTGCATCTGACACCTCTAATCCTTTCGTGTGAAAGCTGCCTACCTGGTAAAGTGGACAAAAAGGACTTTCGTTCCCGCACACTGATGGGTTGTACTACCATCCCCTGAGCCGGTCGAGACGAAAGTCCTCCTGAAGAATTCTTCGAAGTGAGGTTTTAGATATAGGGTCCTGCTTAGGAGGATATGCTTATGCTCTTGCTAATCCTCATCATTAAACCACAAGGGGTCACAAAGGAGCACAAAGAAAACCCTTGTGGCACTCCGTGCGCTTTGTGGTGAAAAGGCTTTTACTCCTTTCCAAGCAATTGTTTCGCCAGTTTGACCGCGCCGACCGCGTCTTCAGAGGTCCCGTCGGCTTTGATCTTTTCCGCCCAGTCCCGGGTGATCGGCGCGCCGCCGACCAGTACCTTAATACGCGGGCGGAGGCCTTCCTTATCCAGCTCCTCGATCACTTCACGCTGGCGGACCATGGTGGTGGTGAGCAGTGCGCTCATGCCGATGATCTGCGCGTCCACTTCGAGTGCCTTGCCGATGATCTTATCGGCAGGGGCGTCGACGCCGATATCATAGACTTCGAAGCCAGAGGCGCTCAGCATCGTGCCGACCAGGGTCTTGCCAATCTCGTGGATATCACCTTCCACGGTGGCGAGCACCACACGTCCCATCACTTCACGGGCTTCACCGAGCTTGAGCAGCTCCGGTTCTAGAGTGGCGACCGCGGCTTTCATCGCCTCGCCTGCCATCACCAGCTCGGGCAAAAAGGCTTCGCCTTTTCCGAACTGATCGCCGATGTAATTCACACCGACCACAAAGCCCTTGGTAATCGTCTCCAGTGGGTGCATCTGGAGCTCTATGGATTTCTTTGCCAGCTCGACTGCCAGATCGCTCTCCCCATCGATAATGCTTTGCGCCATCTGCTTGTAAAGTTCATCGATCTGTACATTTTCGATCATAATAAATACTCCTTAAATCACGATTTCTTTGTCAGGGATAAGACCTGTTCTTCTTTTTCACGCAGGAGCTCGGCGGGGATCTCCAGATATTCCTCCAGCCATTTACCGGAGTCCATGACATGCTCGATGGATTTTTGTGCGGCGAGAGCGCCATCGCGGCTTTTGAGCGCTTTGACGATGGCAATGTGCTCTCTCAGCGTCGTCGCAGTGCTATCGGCAAGCAATTCCGGGTTTCGGAACAAGGCTTCATACAGCAGCCAGTCCGGAAACGCATTGGCGACGATCGCGTAGAGTTTGATCAGCAAATCGTTTCTGGATGCCTCTGCAATGGCGGAATGGAACTCCCGGCTCAGCTTGCGTTCATCGGACATCTCATTCAGCGTGTCATGTTTTTTCATCACTTCGATCATTGCCTCGAGCCTGGCAACCTGCTCATCCGTAATCTTCCTGGCTGCCTCCTGAGCGATGACCGCTTCGAGCATCAGGCGCAATCCATACGCCTCGACCACATCCTTCGGGGATATTTCCCGCACGCGCACCCCGCGATAGGGAACGCGTTCTGCGAGCCCGGCAGAGACCAGCATATCCAGCCCCTCACGGACGGGTGTCATGCTCACGCCTAGCTGCGTAGCGATATCCTCCTGCCGGAGCCAGTCGCCAGGTTTATAGACTCCCGAGATGATCTTCTCGTGGAGGACATTGAAAATATCCTCTTTTAGAGGCCGTTTCTGGATGAGTTCTGTCTCGGCGGAATGGGGAGTGACAAGCATCGGGTTACCTCTCTCTAGGATAGCCGATATTATATATTATATATAATCCTTGGTATAGAATTTAGATTGGGCAAATTCAGCGACTTCTCAGCGCGTAATACTACCCGGTATGTCAATTTCCACCGGGGCCGTCAGAGGCTTCTCCTTCAGCATCCACGCTAAGGGAGCTGCGAGCAAAACAAGCCCCGTGGTCAGGATGAGCACTGTCGGGAAGCCGCGCGTCTCAGCGAGCGGTCCGGTCACCAGCAGCCCCAGCGCGCCCGCCGAAAAGATGAACCCTAAAATTAGACCGGAAGCCAGTGCCATGCCGCCTGAAATCATCCTCTGGGCAAGAACGACCATGATGCTGTGCACAGCACCTGTGAAGGCGCCCGCCAGTGGAATGAGCATATACAACCAGGGCGACCAACCGATCTGACTCATGATGTAGGTCGGGAATGCAGCCAGAAACAGCGCGACCGCCGCGACTTTGCGCTTGGCATATTGATCTCCGAAATAGCCGCCAATCATATTGCCCAGTGCGGAGCCGCCCATGAACAAGCCAGCCATATTTCCGTAGGTTTCGGCGCTCAATCCCAAGTCCTTGAGGTATTTCGGCACAAATGTAATCATGTTGGATTGGGACCACGACTGCAAGGTGGCCACGAAGGCTAGCAGCAGAACAAATCCGATGCTGGCCTGTAGGCGCACCCGTTCATTTCCCTGTGTAGGCCGGGGATGCGGGCGGTTGGCGCGTAATTGGTATGCCAGCGCCAGCCCAATCGGGATCGAAACAATCGGCAGGATGACCAGGGCTGGCAGGCCCAACCTGGCAAGGATCAAGCCGGTCAGAATTGGTCCCAGAAAATGCCCCAGCTGCCCCGCGGTGAAGAAGATCGAGGTGGCGGTCGTCTCGCGGCCCGCCATGTGATCACGTCCCTGCAGCGTCGCCTGGACGGTGCCGACCGGATGAAACGCAGAGGAGCCTAAGGCGGCAATGATCAGGCAGATGAGCCCACCCGCGCCCGGAATGAGGACCGCGCCTGTAAAAAATAGCGTCATCCATAGCACCCCGCCCGCAGCAAGCCAGCGGGGTCCCACACGGTCGGAGATCCAGCCAAAAAATGGCTGTGTGAGGGCGGAAGCCCAGATATAAATTGTAGAGATCCAGGCAATCTGCGTCTCGGTCAGACCCAGGTAGGCTAGCAAGACGGGACGGCTGCTATTTAAGACATCCACAATCAGGTGGCTAAACGCGACCGAAGAGAAGAGAGAATCAAGAAGCAAAGACATATTCGATGTACGAACTATGATTGGCGATTTACGAGGGTGGTTTTTTGGGAGATAGGTTCAGATCTTTGATAGAGACGATGCTGCTCGATGTATTCGTACACCGGTTCTGGGAGATAATAACGAAACGGCTTGCCCGTCGCCGCCCGGCTTCTAATCTCGCGAGAGGCGATCTCGAGCAGTGGGGCATCTACATAATGGATCTTAGAGCTGATCCCGGGCAGCTCACGTTCCAGCTCCTGGAGGTCAGTCTCCTCGCCCGGCCGGCGCATGACGCCTACCCAGTGAGCCGCAAACAGGAGCTCTTTCGGCTTATGCCAGGTGGGCAGGTCGTTCAAGGAATCGCCGCCTAGGATAGGCACGATCTCCATCCCCGGATTTTGTTCTGCCAGCAGCTTGATTGTGTCCAGCGTGTAGTGTGGACCCGGAAGGTTCAGCTCGATGTCTGAGAGCTCAAAGGCTGGATCGTCCTCAATAGCAAGCTTTACCATGGCAACCCGGTGCTCAAGGGGTGTGATCAATTGGTCCTGTTTGTGAGGCGGGTCGGGTGTCACGGTCCACAGGACGCGGCTTAGCTCGAGTTGTGATCTGGCTTCCGAAGCCAGAATTAGGTGACCCATGTGGGGAGGGTCGAAAGTTCCCCCGAACAGACCGACGCGCTCGTGCGGTGTATCGGACATATTGAAAGTATAACGCATGTGGAGGCTTCCGCAAGTGAAGCTGCCGGAGCTAGGTAGACGCCTCCTCGTGGATTTTTTAACCTGCTACTACAACAATTTCATCCCAAAAGAAAAGCGATCCAGAACGGAGTCCTGGACCGCTTCTCTTTTTGCATCTTCAGCTCATGGAGCTGAAAAATCTACACTCCCGCTCCAGGGACCATATCCCGCATCATTCCAGGTCTGAATCCACCAGGTATGCGCGCCAGCTGGCAGGGTTGTAGCGGGTGTCACTGAGCAGGTGCTGCCATTACAGTTGGCCTGGGCAGTTGTGTACCACTGCTTGATGATATTTCCGGATGGCCCGTTCACCCACAGATAATACCAGGTTGCATCACTCACCTGATTCCACGTGTACGTAGGAGCATTCGTCCCGATGTTCCCAGACGGCGAGACCAGGCTCGCGGCCGCAGGTGGAGTTGGGCTAAAACTCATGCCCGCGCTCCAGGGGCCGTCACCCGCCCCGTTTCGGGCCTGGACCCACCAGGTATGTGACCCGGGCACCAGCGTTGTGGCTGGTGTTACGGAGCAGGTGCTGCCATTACAGTTGGCTTGCGCCGAGGTATACTGGGCCTGAAATACATTGCCAGATGGTCCGTTGACCCACAGGTAGTACCCTGTCGCATCACTGACTTGATTCCAGGTGTACGTGGGTGCATTCGTCTTAATGGTCCCACTCGGCGAAACCAGGGTCGCTGCTGCAGGAACCATAGGAATTGGACTGTTGAAAGCCATACCATCACTCCACGGGCCGTATCCTGTGTTGTTCCAGGTCTGTACCCACCAGGTATGGCTACCCGGATTCAACGTGATAGGTGGCGTAACAGAGCAAGTTCCTCCACTACAGATGGCGTCTGTCCGATACCATTGATTGAAGAGATTGCCTGTTGAATGATTGATCCAAAGATAGTACCAGGTAACGCCGTTGACGTGGTTCCAACGGTAGGTCGGCGTTGATTGATTAATCATCCCGGTCGGTGAAATCAGGGTAGTCTTTCCTACGAGATTGGCCGTGGTGAAGGTCCACCAGGCACCGTCATTGGCCAATGTTGAGCCGCCGCTATTAACGGCGCGGATTTGCCAGTAGTATCGGCTTCCCCATATCAATTTTGTATCGCTGGGTATTGTATAGGTAGTCACATTTCCTATGTCTTTCCAGCCGCCCAGATATGCGCAATTACTATCAATATAGTTCGGACTGAAGCAGTATTGGTAGGATGTTGCGCCCGCACTAGCTGTCCATGACAAGACGTTATTGTTCAGATCTGTTGTATTGTTCGCTGGCGCAATTTTTGCAAAGGCACCGGGCGGGTTTATGGGTGCCAGTACCGTCTTGAATGACCATACTTGTCCATTGTTTGCCTCGTGCTTTTCTTTTTGTATGCACCGGGAGTCTTTGCAGTACACAACCTGAACCTGCCAGTTATATGTGGTCGATCTCGCCAGGCCGGAAAGGTTGTACTGGGTTGTATAAATTAACCCCTGGTAATCACAAGCGCCAGCACCGGTATAGTAACAAATTTTGTAATACTGATCATATCCATACGGGTTTCTAGGGGCGGCATTCCATCGTAGGGTCATGCTGACGGGTTGAGATGTAGCGCCGTTGGCGGGAGAAGTCTTTACGAACCCGGTCAACGCCTTTGCTATTCCCATATTTCCAGGCAAGATGCTCAACGCGATAAGACTTATCAGCAATGCGAGACTGAAAATGCTTTGTCTTCGAGAGTACTTCGCTTCCATCAAAACCTCCTGAGATTAACAGATTTCCTTTGCATAGAACGAGGTCTCGGATTTCAGAAGCTACGCGGCTGTGAAAGACCTCGTATAATGCGAAAGATGTGCGCTTGCCCCAAAAGAAGTATAGACACCGGAATTCTCAATAGCAAGTGACGAAAGTCATCCTTTCCTATCAAACGGTTTTGGATCTTCAAAAGTTCCCGCAGGGAACATGAGCATTGTTGGCTGGCAGTACTCTTCTCAGGTTCCGCTGTGATATAAGACAATCTACTTCAGCATGAAAGGCAGGATTCATGGAAAAATCTTATGATGCAATCATTATCGGCGCAGGGGTGATGGGGGCGAGCATTGCCTTCAACCTCTCCCGGCGTGGGCTAAGCGTTCTGGTCCTCGAACGGCGATCCTCTGCCGCTGGCGCGACCGGCGCCTCGAGTGGACTGGTCCGTATGCACTACGATCTTGAGATCGATTCGGCGCTGGCGTGGGAAAGCTTCCATTTTTTTAGCAATTGGCGCGAGCGGATCGGCGGGGAATGCGGCTTCAGGCGCACCGGCTTCTTGCAAATCGTATCCCCCGAAAAAAATGATCAATTACGCGGCAACGTAGAGATGCAGCAGAGGATCGGCATCCGCACGGAGGTGGTTACTGCCGCAGAGGTTAAGAAGATCGCTCCTATGTTCAGGACCGACGATTTCGAGCTTGCAGCCTACGAACCGGAATCGGGCTATGCCGACCCGGTGCTGACCACCAATTCATTTATAGCCAATGCCAAAGCCTGCGGGGCCGTGCTTCTGCAGGACTGTGAAGTGACCGGGATTCGCGTTCACGGAGGAAAGGTGAGGGGCGTAGACTCAAGCCAGGGAACGTTCGACGCGCCGGTTCTGGTCAACTGCGCAGGGACGTTCGCAGACCACATCGGCCGGCTGGTAGGGCTTGACATTCCGCTCGATACCTGGAGCCACGATGTCGCCTTTGTACGACGCCCGGCAACGGTGGGGATGCATCCAACCTGCATCGACGATGCGCTTTCGATGTATTTTCGCCCGGAAGGTGAATTGACGCTGATCGGCCTTGAGGATTACAACCGCATGGGCGAGCCGCCGGAGTCGGATCTGGGTCGGGTGGATCCAGAATTTGTCATGCGCGCGATTGACCGCATCTGTGAGCGCATGAGCGGAATGGAGGCAGGCGCCCTCCACTCCACGCACGTGGGACGCGACGGGTTGACGCCCGACCAGCGTGCCATTCTTGACCAGGCAGGTCCGGACGGCTTTTACATCGCCTGCGGGTTCAGCGGGACCGGCTTCAAGCTCTCACCTGCGGTCGGTGTGTGTATGAGCGAGTGGATTCTGGATGGCAGCCCAAAGCTCGTGGATATTTCCTCCCTGAAACTGGATCGTTTTGCGCGCGGGGAGCTTCTCAAGGGCGAGCACTCGTATGGGCATATCTGGAAATAAGATGCTCCCATAAAAAGTGGCGGAGCCCGTACGGGCTCCGCCACTTTTTATTGTGATAAGGGATCGATTTAGCTTACCAGTGAGCGGGATGCGGCTCGCAGCGCAAGTCTGCGCTCGCTGCCTAGGACGACCTCCAGGAGATTCCGCCACAGCACCTGCACGTCAGCGCTCGAGCTGCCGGAGACATTCACGAGCGAGCCTTGCACGGCTCTGTCATCGCTCACGGCCCGGTTGACGAAGACGACGATGGTCTGGGAGGCGGAGCCGCCCTCGACAACGCTGACGGTGACGCTGCGGTTATTGATGTCCTTGCTCACCAGCCGGTTGGCGGGGATGGTGTAGATGTCCACCAGCTCGTAGCCGGTGCGGGCGTCTTCGGTGATGGTGACGGTGCCCGCCGCAATGGAGAAGCGCAGGGTGCAGGCGCCGACCGGGACGCTCTTGGCACGGTCGTTGTAGCGGAAGGTGAAGTTGCCGCTCACGCCACTGCCTTCGGCTTCCTTACAGATCTGCATGCGACCGGTGGGCACAGGTGTGGGACCTGGTGTGTTGGTCGGTCGGGGAGTATTGGTCACCGAGAGTGGGGTTCGGGTGGGACGCGGGGTGGCAGTGGCGACGAGCACCCGATTCTTGTAGAGCACCTCGGTTACGCCGGTGCCGATCTTGACCACGACGATGCCATTGACCTTATCACGGCTGACCCGGCGGCTGTCAGGAGCGACCTCAATTCCACCGACGTAGTAACCAGAGGGGATGGTCTCCTGGATGGTGACCTGAGAATTCAGCGGGAAGGTGCCAGCCAGGACACAGTAGCCGGCGGGGACGTTGTAATCGACGCCGTTCACGTCGATAACGAAGATGGTCCCTCTCGGAATGCCGCTGACCGACTCCTTACAGACCTTCAGTTGACCAAGGTCAGGCGCAGGTGTGTTGGTTGGCGTGTTCGTAGGTGTGTTGGTGGGAGTATCTGTTGGTGTATTTGTAGGCGTATTGGTTGGAGTATCCGTCGGTGTGTTTGTTGGCGTGTTCGTAGGCGTATTGGTTGGAGTATCCGTCGGTGTGTTCGTAGGCGTGTTTGTAGGCGTATTGGTCGGCGTATTGGTAGGTGTATTGGTAGGTGTATTGGTGGGGGTGTCCGTCGGTGTATTGGTCGGTGTGTTCGTTGGCGTATCGGTGGGTGTGTTCGTCGGAGTATTGGTTGGCGTGTCAGTAGGCGGCACTGGTGTGTTGGTCGGCGTGTTTGTTGCTGTGTTAGTAACGGTGCTGGTGGCAGTATTGGTGGGTGTATTGGTGGCCGGATCGATGTCATAACAGAAGGAAATATGACTGATCTGATTGGTTGTTCCGGCGCCCGGGGAAGTCAGGTTGGTATCCCCGGTGGACTCAGTCGGCGGATCGTAGCGATACAGGTAGGAGCCGCCCGCGCCGGCCTTAACATAAACCGCATCCACGCCGATGTTGGACGACCAATCGAATGTCTTATCATCGGTTGTGTTCGTGATAGTGACCGTCAGAGTACCGTCGGTGAATACACCATCCTGATTCGGGTCTACTTTGAGTTCGATCCAATTTTGTCCTGGACCTTCGAGTTCGCCACAGGTTCGATTATCTGATCCCGCAAAGAACTCTGGAGTGACGCTGGCAGCTGCAGCAAGAGTGCTTGCAAATATAAGAGCGCTCAAGGCAAGAAGGGCTGAAACAAGGAAAATCGATTTTCGTTTTTGGGTGGTCATATAATCTCCTTCAATGAAAAATAAGAGTAAAGCAATACACAGCTCGGCTGACCGGACTGAAAATGCAAACAGCTGAAAGCAAACATTTGCCCTCAGCGATAATCTAGTGTGCTATGTTCTATATAACAGACAAAGCATGCACCTCCTCGCCTGGAAGGTTCCTAGGGTCAATATGAAATTGTGCTTTTTAGTGTGGGATTAGCGACCGCGCCCACCAATGATGCTGGCTGTGATGTTGGAAATACGATAAGTGCTATCTAAATATAGCCCATATGGTAGCACAAGCCCGGTCGTAGTGGGGTCACAAAATTGGTCGCAGACAGTCGCAAAAAGTTACGCGGGGCCTCATGTGAGCAGATGGAGCACCGGAGAGGTGACTGCGGAAAACCCACGTTTTCGAAATCCGGAAAGGCGATTACACTGTAGCGGCAAGTCATCCGATCCCTATCCAGAAAAGAGGCTTAAAGATCCAGTTGGCAAACTTCACGGTCCACAAATTGGTAGAAGCATGCCGCGAGCCGGGCTGTCCGGTCTGCAGGCTGGAACAGCAGAGCGTGGAACGCTACCTGGATAACCAGTTCTATGAGAATGTCAACAGCCCGAAATGGCGGGACCAGCTACGCCTCAGCCTGGGTTTTTGCCGCGAGCATGCCTGGCTGGCAGTAGATAAACGGCTCGGCGATCCCCTGGGATTTTCCATTATTTACCGGGACCTGGTCAATTCGGTCATGAAGCGGCTCGAGACCGACGAGCGCCCAGCACGCGCGCCGCGCGGCTGGACAGCGCTGCTGCGCCAGATCCCTGAGGAGGTGAGGGCACGGATTGCCAGCTCGCTCGCCGCCGTTACACCCCATAAGCGCTGCCCTGTTTGCGAGCACCGGGATGAAATGACCCGTAATACCGTCACGGTCTTACTGGAGGAACTGAAGCAACCGGAGATGGTCACTGCCCTGCGGGACTCCCAGGGCGTATGTCTGCCGCATCTGCGCCAGGCACTCGAGCAGATGCGGGATGTCTCCGTCCTGGAAAAACTACTCGGCATCCAGCGTGAAAAGCTCGAAAGTCTGAGAGCGGAGCTTGACGAGTTTATCCGCAAGAACGATTACCAGTTCGCGGTGGAAGGCTTTGGCAGCGAGCGGGATGCCTGGCTGCGGGCGCTGGCAATGGTGTTGGGGAAGAAGAATGAATAAAGGTAGAAGCAGCCGCCGTAGATTGCATCTACCTGCTCGCACTTCGCGATGCGAATAATAGAGGGTACGAAGGCTTTATAATAGTCCTATTACAAAGCTTTTTCCGTTGTTACTTGTATAGTATTTTTGCCATGATCAGGATTCTTTTATGCAAACGAAACTCGGGACCGAAGTTTCTGACTTGCTGGAGAAAGCGGGGCAATCGGCCCGGCAAGGCGAGCAGGAGAAGGCGTATCAGCTCAGCTTAAAAGCGACCAGCCTTGCGCCGGACGAGCCTCTCGCCTGGTATTTACGTGCCCAGACAGCCTTTTCAAATGAAGAAAAACTGATGTGTTTGAGCCGCGCCTATTCGCTGGATCCGGAGCATTCGGAAGCGAAGCGGGAACTGCGCCTGGCTGTGCATACCCTGTTGAAGCAGGAGCCGTTCCTGGCGTATGTCCATGAAACGGAGGAACTGTATCAGGTGCGGAGCGGACGTGATCTGCTGATCAATGTTCCTAAAGACCGGGCGTTCGAAACTCCATATCTCAAGAAGAAACCCGGGCTCGCCCAGCCAGCTTTTCGCTGGCTGTCTTTATCGCTGCTCGCCTTGTTCTTAGGCGGCGTGGGAGCCGTATTTTTTGCGCCAATCGCAGCCTTCCAGGCGCTCAGGCTCCAGGCATCGGCTCCCTCGGAACCGGAGCGCGTCCGGTTACTCATTGTCTTCATCCTGGCGGTGGTGGTCTGGCTGGCAGCCATACCGATCAGCTGGTTATTACTCATCCGTTTTTATCCTTCGTAAACACAATGCTGGTCCGCCTTCTGTACCTCTCCGCCCTGTGGTTTGCGATCAGCCTGATCGCTACGCTCTTGGTGGGGTCGCGCCTGCGGCGCAGCGACTCAGCTCTCTCGCTGCTCTGGCTGACGGGTGTCATCCTGGCGGGGAACCTGGTCGCCATCTTTACCTTTGGCAGGCTGTTCGAGATCTTCGGTTTCTCCTTGCTCGTGTTTGGGTTCGGTCTGTACTGGATCCTGCGGCTGCAAGACTGGAACGCCCCCGGGCAGGTAACCTGGACAATGACCCTGGTGACCACCGCCTTGTTCGTGATCTACACGTTTCTGCTGACCGCCTTTTCGCCGCTCAACCCCCTCTCATTCGTCTTTGCGCTACTCTTCTTTTTTCTCGAAGCCATTACCCTGTCACTGGCGCTGGCGCATATGCACGAAAGCCTGGACGTGGTCTGCCGGGTGCGCTGGCGGCGACTGGTCGATAAGCTTGAGCCGGCGCCGGGACACCTGCCAATGGTCTCTCTGCAGGTGCCAGCCTATAACGAGCCGGTCGAGGTGGTGGAGAAGACGCTCAATTCCCTGGCGAAATTGAATTACCCCAACTACGAAGTCCTCGTCGTGGATAACAACACACCCCTGCAGGCGACCTGGCGTCCGCTCGAGGAGATCTGCCGCCGGCTGGGTCCGAACTTCCACTGCCTGCACCTGGACCAATGGCCCGGTTATAAGTCGGGCGCGCTGAACTTCGCCGTGACGCAGACCGACCCGCGCGCCGAGATCCTGGGGATCATCGACGCCGATTATGAAGTGGATCCAAATTTCCTGAACGAGCTTGTGCCCGCCTTTGCCGACCCGCAGGTGGCGTTCGTCCAGACCCCGCAGGACTACAGCGACTCGGCGGGGGATGTGTTTTCCGAGTCCATGTATCGCGGCTATCGGTATTTCTTCGAGGTCTCGATGCCCGCGCGCAACGAGCGCAACGCCATTATTTTTGCCGGGACGATGGGCCTTATCCGCAAGTCGGTGCTGGAGGAGATCGGCGGCTGGGACGAGTGGTGCATCACCGAAGATGCAGAAGCCAGCCTGCGTATTCTGAAAAAGGGATACCAATCGCTTTATATAAATCGAGCTTTCGGCAGCGGCTTGATGCCCTTTAACTTCGAGGGCTTGAAGAAGCAGCGCTTCCGCTGGTGCTTCGGCGGGATCCAGATCCTGAAGAAGCACTGGGAGTCCCTCATGCCCTGGGCGCACCTGGTGGACCCGGGGAACAAGCTAACCCTCGCGCAGCGCTACTATTATCTGGTGGGGGGCTTAGGCTGGTTCTCGGATGTGTTCAACCTGTTGTTTGCGTTTTTCCTGGTGATGGGTGCAGTCTTCAATCTCTTTTCCAGCCCGGTGAAGGTGCGCCCGCTGACGGATACGGTGCTCATCATCCCGGCCGTTTTCCTGTTCCTGCACATCATCCGCTTTATCTGGGTACTGCGCAACCGGCTGAGGGTGTCCGTCGGCATGGCTGTAGCGACCATGTACAATTTTTTCAGCCTGGGCTGGGCGGTGACCCTGGCATGCATCCAGGGCCTGGTGCAGCGGGAGGGAGTCTTCCTGCGCACTCCGAAGTCGACCAGTTCCTCGAAAGCCTGGCGCGCGGTCCAGGTAACGCAGTGGGAGACTGCCTTTGGCGTGATCTGCATCCTGGCGGGCTTGTTCGCCTTTGGCACCGATCGGAACTGGCGCACGTTCAGTCTGTGCATCCTGCTGCTCTGGCAGGGCAGCCTGTACCTCGCCGCGCCGCTCTACAGCCTGTTGAGCCTCCAACGGGAGGCCGCGCTGGGAGCCCCGCCGCGGGTGGCGGAGCAGGGCAAGCCGGTCATGGAGCAGCTGGCGGCGCGCTGGGTGGTGGCTTTCTCGATGGTGATGATCGGTGCGTTCAGCCTGATCCGCTTTCTGCCCTCTCCTGCCGGTCTGCCCGACTATGCGCGCTTCTTACCTCAGGATCCAGCTGCCGACGCCAGCCCCGAGCGGGCGCCGGAGCTTGTCCCTGAGATCGCCGCCGAGCCCACTCTTGAGCTGGCGACCATCCCGGCAGCGACGCCGACTCTGGTGTTCACCGGCGCAACAGTCACCGTGACCGTGGACAGCGCCAACTGCCGCGATCGTCCCCGGCCGGGGGGCGACCGCGTGACCTATGTGTATAGAAGCCAGGTGCTCGAAGTTGTCGGGAAAAACGGAGATCCGTTGAATCCCTGGTGGCATGTGAAACTTCCAGAGGGGGATGTCTACTGCTGGGTATGGGGCATGACGGCACAGCTGACCGGATCCCCGGATGAAATTCCCATTGTTCCATAAAACTTGATAACAGTTTAAAAATCAACGGGCGGCGGACCAAAGTCCGCCGCCCGTCTGTTCCTTCTAGTCGCACACTACACTATGGACAACCACTGCTCATCACGAGCGTGCCTTCGTTGATACCGCTGATGACCTTGATCAGCATGTCTTTCTGGGCGTTGGTCAGGTTCCACTTCCAGTCGCTGCGGTTGGTGGTTAACTTGCCCGTCCAGCGGTTTTCCACGGCATCAACCACCTGTTGGACAGTCGGTGTGGATGTGCCGAAGAAAGCGGTTGCGCCAGAGATAGCTGAGACGTTCACCACGCCTGCGGTGCAGAGGTTGTCATTCTTCTGAACCAGACCGCTGGTACCTTGGAGCTGCGTGATCGCCAGGTTGAACTTGAGGGCGGTAAACTGTGCCAGGATCATCTGCTCGCGCGGGGTGGATGAGCCAACGTTCATGATCGCGTCGTGCTTGGCGATGGTCAGGTCGTCGGTGTTGTTGAGGATCAGGTCCTTGTTATAGATCTTCGGGTTGTTGGTCTTGAGGTAATTGATCAACAACTGGAACTGACTGCTGGTGTAGTGGTTACGCCAGTTCTTCCAGAAGCCGATGGTACCGGCATGGAAGTCCTTACTGTTCGTGAACACGCATCTGACCGTCTCGCCCGGGTCGAGCCGGAAGGTAGCCGTCCGCGTCGCCAGATTGCCTGTGCTCGGACTGGCGCTGGAGCCGTCGTTGCAGACGATGGACGTCAGGGCGAAGAGACTTGCGGACGGGTCGGCTTCCGTGGAGGTATATGTGCCGGGAACCAGGTTCGTGACGGTGATTATGCCGTTATCGGCGATCGTGCCGGCGGCTGTACCGGTGAAGGTAAAGTTGCCAGGCGCGCCGTTGGGATTCGTCTGCTTCTCTACAATGATCGTGCCGCGCTTGGTGTTCGTGAAGCTACAGGTCACGTTCTCGCCGGGGTCAAGTGTGATGCTGGCGGTGCGTGTGCCCAGGCTTGTTGTCCCGTTGGCGTCGTTACAGGTCAGACCGGTGAGGTCCCAGCCTGCCACTGCGCCTTCGGTCACCGAGTAGCTGCCAGGGATCAGGTTCGAGAAGGTTTTACTGTTAGGCAGGGTGGCATTGCTGTCGTCGTCCAGATTGAAGGCCGAGATACCGGTCCCGGTTGTTGTGAAGGCAAAGTCCTGTGCATCATTGGGCACGGCATCCTTAACGATCTGGATGGAACCGCGCTTGGTGTTGGTGAATGTACAGTGCACGGTTTCACCGGCAGCCAGGTTGATGGTTGCCTTGTTACCCGCGATCGCGGGTGCGCCGCTTGGATCAGTGCAGCTCAGGCCGGTGAGGTCCCAGCCTGCCGGAACAGTTTCGGTTACAGAGTAGGTACCCGGCACCAGCTCCTGATCGTTGGGAGCGGCGGCGTCGGTCAGGTTGAAGCCCGTGTAGCCGCTGCCCATAGTCGTGAAGGCAAAGTTCTGGGTGTCGCCGGAGGGCAAGGTGACTTTATCCACGATGATATGCCCGCGCCTGGTGTTGGTGAACGTGCAGGTGACCGTCTCACCGGGCTCGAGGTCGATGCTGTCAAGGGTCTCACCGCTATCGCAGGTCGCGCTGGTCAAGTCCCATCCTGCGGGCACCGTTTCCGTGGCATCGTAAGTAAGATCTACATCCAGGTTACTGAACGGGGTAGATGCAGTGCCGCTGCTCGTTGTCAGGCTGAAGTTGCCCAGTGTGTTGCTGGTGAAGTTGAACGTGCCATCGCCGCCGACGGTATTCTTAACAATGACGATCGAGCCTGCCTTTTCATTCTCGAAGGTACAGGTGACCGTCTCACCGGGCTCGAGGTCGATGCTGTCAATTGTCTCGCCGCTGTCGCATGTGGCGGAGTTGAGCTCCCAGCCAGCGGGGACAGTCTCGGCGGCAGCGTAGGTATTCGCGGGATCGAGACTACTGAAGGTGGTGGAGCCGGTGCCGCTAGCCGTGGTGATGCTGAAGTTCCCGAGTGAACTGCTGGTGAAGTTGAAGGTGCCGTCGCCGCCCAGGGCGTTCTTGACGATGACGATCGAGCCGCGCCGGACGTTGGTAATGGTGCAGGTCTTGTTCTCTGCCAGGGCAAGGCTGACTGTGCCATCGGGCGCACAATCACCGCCAATAGTTGTGACGTAGTCAGACAGGCTCGTGCCGGTTCCAGCCGTTTCGCCCACGGTGTGGCTTCCCGCGTCCACAGCGACCGGACCGGTGGTGCCGTTATCGCCGACGTCCGCTGCCTGCGTGATGCCGTCGATCTGGAGATTGAATAGACCGGTGTCATCACCCGGCAGTAGCACTTTGACGACGGTCAGCATGGGTGAGATATCGTCGTTCGTGATGGTACAGGTCTTGGTCTCGCCAACCGCGATCGTGCCGGTGCAGTCCGCGGAGAAGGTTGGAGCATATCCAGGAACAGCAGCCTCGGCGACGCTGTACGAGCCTGCATCGAGGGCAACGTTCGTCCCCAGCTCACTTCCGGGGAAGTTGACCGGATTGACGTTAGTGCCAGAGACCTCCATAAGGAAGTCCGCAGCATCTGCATTGCCGCCGCTATCGTTGATCACATGCTTGATGACAAGCAGCTGTGGCTGGATGTCGTCGTTGGTGACGGTGCAGGTCTTCGTTTCGCCATTCGCGATCGTGCCGGAGCAGTCTGCAGAGAAGGAAGCGCTGTAGCCGCCGGGTCCGGTTTCCGTAACGTTATAGGCGCCCGCATCAAGGGTAACAGTTGTGCCTGGCGCTTCTTCGCCGGAGAAGTTATCCGGAGAATCGTCCGTGCCGCCCGAGTCAAGGGTGAAATCCTCGGCGTCCGCCGTGCCGCCGTTATCGTTGACCACGTGCTTGATGATGATCAACGTGGCGGGTTGGTCGTCGTTGGTGATCGTGCAGGTGATGTTTTCGCCCTCATCCAGAGTGACCGTCCCACCGAGGACAGACGGACATTCCGCATCCCCGATGATGCTCACAAAGCTGTAACCCGCTACCAGTGTCTCGTTGATCGCATACGGGGTATTGGACTGCAGCGGGTAGGCCGTGCCAGAGGTTGCGGGCGTTCCGCCGATCGTGAGGTTGAAGTCGTCGGGCTGGGCACTGCCGCCGCTGTCGTTGATGACATTCTTAATGAGAGTCAGCGTTGGGGCAACATCGTCATTGGTGATCGTACAGGTGACGTTCTGGCCTTCATCGAGAGTGACCGTTCCTCCCAGGACCGCAGGACATTCTGCATCTCCGGTGATCTCCACGAATGTGTAGCCGGGAAGCAGGGTTTCGTTGATTGCGTACGCCGTGTTGGCATCCAGCGTGTAGGCTGTGCCGGAGGTCGCCAAGTTGCCGCCGATGGTCAAATTGAAGTCATCGGGCTGGGCATTGCCGCCATTGTCATTGATCACAGTCTTGATGAGAGTGAGTGTTGGGGCGACGTCGTCGTTGGTGATCGTACAGGTAACGCCAGTTTCGCCTTCGTCGAGCGTAACCGTAGAGCTGACCAGTGTGCCGCCATCGCAGCTCCAGGCGCCTGCCGTGTAGCCGGGCACCGTGGTTTCGCTCAGGTCATAGCCTTGATTGGCAAAAACCATTTCAAAGTCGCCCGAGCCGCCCAGGTTGGAGAAATTACGCCCATTGAACGGCGCCGCCGCCTCGGCAGAGAGCGTCCAGTCGTCAGCCACGGCGTCCCCATTATCGTCGTTGACCACGACCTTGACCAGTTTCAGCGTCGGTGCGACGTCGTCGTTGGTGATCGTACAGGTCTTAACGTCGCCTTCGTTGAGCGTGATCGTGCCATCCGCCGCGCAGTCGCCGCCCCATGCAGAGGCTGTGTAGCCGGGCTGGGTGGTTTCGCTGGCGGTATGGACCGCGTTGGCTGTCACTTCCACGAACGTTCCACTGGTGACCGGAGCGCCGTCAATAAACAGCGGGAAGTTGGCGACAGCAGCATTGCCGCCGTCATCGTTGATGACAACCTTGACCAGGCGCAATTGCGGGGCGATATCATCATTGGTGATCGTACAGGTTACGTTTTCACCTTCTGCAAGTGTGATGTTGGAGCCACTCAGTGCACCGCCATCACAGCTCCAGGCGCCGGCTGTGTAACCGGGCAGCGTGGTCTCGCTCAAATCATAACCCTTGTTGGCGAAGACTATCTCGAAGTCACCGGAGCCGCCTGCATTGCTAAAGTTGCGTCCATCGAACGGTGCGGCCGCTGTGGCAGAGAGTGTCCAGTCATCTGCGACGGCATTGCCGCCATTATTATTGGTCACGTTCTTGACCAGCTTCAATGTTGGAGCAATGTCATCGTTTGTGATCGTACAGGTCGCGTTCTGGCCTTCGTCGAGTGTAATGGTGCCATCCGCATTACAGTCACCGCCCCAGGCGGAGGCTGCGTAACCCGGCTGGGTTGTCTCACTGGCTGTGTAAGGCGTGTTCGCGCTGAGGGTGTTGGATTGACCGCTCGCGGTCGGATTGCCATTGATAAACAATGGGAAGTCAGCCACACTGGCAGTGCCGCCATCGTTGTTCACGACGATCTTGATCAGTGTCAGCGTGGGCGCGGAGTCGTCGTTCGTGATCGTACAGGTGACCCCGGTCTCGCCTTCCTCAAGCGTAATGGTGGAGCCAACCAGGGCGCCGCCATCGCAGCTCCAGGCGCCGGCGGTGTAACCGGGCACCATCGACTCAGCCAGATCGTAAGGGACATTCGCAAAGATGGTTTGGAAGATGCCCGAGCCGCCCGGGGTGGTGAAGTTGCGGCCATCATCGGGCGCGGCTGCCGTGGCAGAGAGAGTCCAATCATCGGGATCTGCATTGCCGCCGTTATCGTTATTCACCTCCTTGACCAGCTTGAGGGTGGGAGCGACATCATCGTTGGTGATCGTACACGTGGCCGACTCGCCGAGGTCTAACGTAATATCGCTGCCGTTCTGAGTTCCACCGACACAGCTCCAGGCACTGGCGGTATACCCGTCGGGCCCGCTCTCGCTTAGCGTATAGGTGCCAGCCTCAAAAGAAGCATCGCTGGAAACAGAAGGTCCCGGTCCTGAGAAGCCGGTGGGACCAGTCGCCGTCAGGGTCCAGTCGCTTTCGACCGCATCGCCGCCATCGTTATTCGTCACGACCTTGACCAGCGTCAGGGAAGGAGCATTGTCATCGTTCGTGATCGTACAGGTGGCAGACTCGCCCAGTCCCAGGGTAATTGTATCGGTGTCGTCCTGTGTGCCGCCCGAGCAGACCCAATCGCTGGCGGAGTAACCGGCCGGGCCGGTTTCAGATAAATCGTAGGTGCCAGCATCGAAGGATGCGCCGTTGGAGACGGATGGACCCGCCCCGGAGAAGCCCGTGGGCCCGGTGGCCGTCAGAGTAAAGTCTGCTGCGGTCGCCGAGCCGCCGTTGTCGTTGACGACAACTTTGACTAGCGTCAGTGAAGGAGCGTTGTCATCGTTCGTGATCGTACAGGTGGCAGACTCACCGAGTGCCAGGGTGATATCGCTGCCGTTCTGGGTTCCGCCCACACAGCTCCAGGCGCTGGCTGTGTAACCATTCGGGCCGGTCTCGCTCAGTGTGTAGATGCCGGCGTCGAAGGTGGAATCGCTGGACGCGCCGCCCGCGCCGGAAATCGGCGTTGGGCCATCCGCAGAAAGTGTAAAGTCTGTGGTCAGGGCTGTGCCGCCATTGTCATTGACCACGATTTTCACGAGGGTCAATGAAGGGGCGTTGTCGTCATTGGTGATCGTACAGGTCACTTCTTCGCCAAGTTCAACAGTAACGGTATCTTCATCGGCCTGCGTGCCGCCGACGCAGATCCAGTCGCTGGCGGTATAGCCCGGCACGGCCGTCTCAGACAGGTCATAGGTGCCGGCGTGGAAGGTGGAATGGCTGGAAGCGCCGCCCGCCCCTGAGATCGGGGTAGGTCCATCCGCAGAAAGTGTAAAGTCTGTGGTCAGGGCTGTGCCGCCGTTATCGTTAATCACCTGCTTGACAAGGGTCAGCGATGGGGCATTGTCGTCGTTGGTGATCGTACAGGTCGCGCTCTCGCCCAGTTCGAGCGTGATCTCCGAACCGTTCTGCGTGCCGCCAATGCAGCTCCAGGTGCTGGCGCTGTAGCCAGGGACATTTGTCTCTGACAGCGTGTAGGTTCCCGCCTGGAAGGAGGCATCACTCGTTGCGCCGCCCGCCCCGGAGATCGGAGTGGGCCCGTCCGCAGAGAGAGTAAAGTCCGTCGTTTCGGCTGTGCCGCCGTTGTCGTTGACCACCTGCTTGATGAGGGTCAGCGAGGGGGCTGTGTCGTGGTTTGTGATCGTACAGGTGGCCGACTCGCCGTTTGCCAGTGTAATCTCACTGCCGTTCTGTGTGCCGCCCACGCAGGTCCAGGCACTGGCCGTGTAGCCGGGCTGGCTCGTCTCGCTCAGTGTGTACGTTCCGGCATCCACATCGCTGTTGGCGCCGCCCGCGCCGGAAATGGGTGTGGGTCCATTCGCGCTTAAGGTGAAGTCGGTCGCCACGGCCATGCCGCCGTTGTCGTTAGAGACGACTTTGACCAGCGTCAGATGAGCGGGCTGGTCATCATTCGTGATCGTACAGGTGGCGGTTCCACCGTTCGGGATGACGAGATCGGAACAATTGTCGTAGCTCGTCGAGTAACCGGAGACGGCGGGCTCGGTCACGGTGTAGGTGCCCGCATTGACAGTTAGGTTATTTTGTCCATCGGCTTCAAAGGGAACAGCGGGATCACCGTTAACGGTGAAGGAGAAATCCTCAGCGTCTAATGTACCGCCGTTATTGTTGATCACCACTTTGTTGACGATCAACGTGCCGGGTTGGTCATCGTTTGTGATGGTACATGTCTTGCTCTCCCCGGCTGCAATTGTGCCGGAACAATCGGCTGAGTAGGTTGCAGTATAGCCAGAGGGTCCCGTCTCGGTTACGCTGTAACTGCCTGCATCCAGCGTGATAGTTGTGCCGGGAGCTTCGGCGCCGGGGAAGGAGTCATCACTGGGATTGGTGGCTGTCACGTTCATTGTGAAATTAGCGGCCACCGCGCTGCCACCGTTGTCGGTGATCACGTGCTTGATCACGGTCAGGCTTGCCGCGTTATCGTTGTTGGTGATGGTGCAGGTCTGTGTGCCGCCGTTCGCGACGACAACATTCGAGCAGTTGTCATACGTTGTCGTGTAGCCCGGCACGGAGGGCTCAGTGACAGTGTAGTTACCTGCATTAACGATCACATCGTTTTGCCCATCCGCTTCGAAAGCAACAGCCGTACCGCCGTTGATCTGGAAGGAGAAGTCTGTGACCGCTTTGGTACCGCCATTGTCGTTGGTAACGATTTTCTTGACGATCAATGTGCCGGGCTGGTCATCGTTGGTAATCGTACAGGTAGCTGTTCCACCCGGAGGGATAGATACATTGGTGCAGTTGTTGTAGGTGGTCGTGTACCCGGTCACAGCAGGTTCGGTCACCGTGTAGCTTCCCGGGCTGACGCTGACTTCGTTTTGTCCGTCGGTATCAAAGGTCATCGGAGAACCGCCGTTGACAACAAAGGAGAAGTCGGTAAAACCTTTTGTGCCACCGTTGTCATTGGTGAGTACCTTCTTCACGATCAGGGTGGCTTGTTGCTGCGTGTTCGTGAAAGTACAGACGACAGCATCGTTTTGATTGATGGTCAGACCACCCAGGCTTGTTCCGCTGCCTGATGGCCCTGCGCTGCCGTTAACAGTACACGTGTAGGATGTTCCGTAGTCGCTCAGGGTTGTGCCGGAGCCGGCGGTTTCGGTGATGCTGTAGCTGCCGGTGGAAACCGTCTGCGTGGTGCAGAAGCCATCCCCTGCGATCGAGCAGTTATAAGATGTGGGTCCGGTCACAGCAAAGTTCCAGTTTGTGCTGGGCGCATCAGGCACAACATCTTTCAGAATTTGCAGCGAGCCTGTCTTGCGCGTGTTCGTGAACGTACAAACGACAACGGCTCCTGAGGCCACATTGGTGGTGATGCTGGTGCCGGTGCCCGAGGAGCTGGGGCTACCGTTCACAGTGCATGCCCAGGTTGTGGTGTAGTTAGCCAGGTCTGTGTTTGCCCCCGCGGTCTCTGTGATGGTATACGACCCCGCATTCACGGCCCGGATACCGGTACTGTCGTCGCCTGTCAGGGTATCGGTGAACGGCGTGCTTCCGCTGACGCTGATGTTCCAGTTTGTGCTGGCATCGTCAGGCACGACGTTCTTAATGACGTTCAAATTGCCCTTGTCCTGGCTGATGACCACACAGTCCGATGGATCAGAATTCGGCTGTACGGACGGATAAGAGCATACATCGAGCAGAGTCGACTGGGTTGCTCCACCCACATCATCCAGGTTGATCGAACAGACAGCCTTGGCATCCTGCGGGAATGAATCGCCGGCGGAGAAGGGATCATCGCTTGCCAGCTCCAACGCACAGGTGCTGCCGTTGGATATCGTGACGGGAACTGCGCCGGGGCAGCGGTCCGAACGGCTGTCGTTACAACTGTAGAGCCTTGGATATCCAGATTGCATCACACGCTGACCCTGCCAGCTCGCGCACAGGGAATAGTTTGCCAGCCCGTCGTTGTCCGTGTCGAACAGTGCGCAACCATCAGCAGAATTGTTACCGGTCATACTGATAACATCCCAGTTCCAACTGATCACCAGCGGGTCGATTGAGCTTTCGGCGATACATTCCCGGGTCAGGTCTTTTTGCCCGGGTTCATCGTTCGCTCCATCGCTGTCGTTGCGGCAAGTCATCGGGAGGGATACGATCCTGACATCCGGGTTCGAAGTGGTCGCGCCCGGATTGCTGCTCGAAGCAGTTGCCGTATTCACTGCATATCCCAGCGACATATCTGCCGCTGTGATCGTATAAGTGCCGGTGCATGTAATGAAGGCCCCGATTGCTAATGTGGCGGTTGCCGGGCATGTAACGGACGGCACTTTATTATCGGTTACGGTGAACGGTCCGTTCAGGACGGTCGTTCCGGTGTTCGTCAGCTGGTAGCTGAAGTTGATCACCTGCCCGGCAGCTGTATAGGTTAACGGGGAGGCTGATTTTACAAGTGTCAAGCCGGGGGCATCTGTAAATGACGTGGTGACCACGCGACCGGTCTGCTGCCCGCTCGCGCTGACAATGTACGCTGCCACGAACCAATTTGGTAGATTGAATGTATCGATAATCGTGCCGTCGGGCGCTACATCCACGATCACATCGCGAAACCAGGTCTGGCCGATATTATCGTTCACAAAAATACGGACTTGAGTATCTCCCTGCCAGTCTGTGCCCGTCAGGGTGACGAGCTCGCCTGGTGTGTAATCCTCTTTATCACTTTGAATAGTCGGAACGGGGAGAGGTGCAGGTTCGAGCGTAGGCGCAGTAGTAGGCTCTTCGGTAGGTTCTGTTGTTGGCTCGGCGGCTGGCTCTTCCGTTGAGACTTCTGTCGCGTCCTCAGTGGGTTCGACCGTTGGTTCCTCAGTAGGCTCGGAGGTAGGCTCAGCCGTTGGCTCTTCGGTCGGCGCTTCCATAGGAGCTTCGGTGGACGGCGTAGGTGTAGTAACGATAAAGGCCGTGCTGGTGAGTGGCGCTTCATTCCAATCACCGGACCAGCCTGCAGCATAGGCACGGATCTCGTAGGTCCCTTCGGCATCGAGCGCGGGGGAGTTTGTCTCAAAGGTTCCCAGCTCGCTTGCGGTGATGCTTCCCCACTCCACACCATTTGCTGCCAGTACGTAATCGCCCGCAGCAAATCCAGAGCCCGTCACGTGCACGCTTTCGCCGACGTTGTATTGCGATTTATCCGCAGCCAGAGTCGGCCCGGTCTCCTGGGACATCGCGACTGCTGTCATGCTCATTGGGCTGGCGAACACCATGGTGAAAATGACCAGGATGTCGATCACTTTGAAAATGGCCATACGAAGCTTGCTGCTCATTGTTTCCTCCTCACCCCTCAGGGATGAAAAAATAGAACCGGCGTGCCAGATACCGGTTCGCGAATACAAAAGAATTCGTACAAGTGGGGAAGTGCCTGGGCGCACACGCAAAAACACCTGAAGACTGATGTGCGTCTTCAGGCTTGAGATATATGTCAGAAGTTCCAGAAAAGGAACCTATCACACCCTCCTGGTGATGTATGAGAACCAGACCCTAATAAAGAAAAACGTACTTGCGAGCCCTCAAATAAAAAGCGGCCAGCAAATGCAGGCCGGTTTCGCTACTGGCTCGCCAAGCTCCCCGCACAACGTCTGTGCAAGCGACCAATCAAGGAGTTCCTGGGTTATCGCCGCCTTGCTCGATAAAACAGATTGTATTGAGTCTACAGACAACCAAATAGTAGCACAAAGACGGTCACATTAGGTCGCAAAACCGGTCGTAACCGGTCGCAATTTGGTTGCAACAAAATATCAATGAATACGATAATAAACCTGCGCCTCGACAACTCGAGACGCAGGTTTTGACTTTACTGACAGGCGATTCACTCCGAGCCGCGGAATACCTCTTCTCCAAGTGAGTCACAGAACCAGTAGGACTGTCCGATGATGAGAAAATCTGAGACATCGGCCTGGTCATCCTGATATTCGACGGTGCCTCCCCATTCGATTGTCCCGATCTCGTCGCCGCAGGAAGTGCCGGTCACCGGGTTCTTGAACTTGCTCACCGGATAGTAAGTGGCGCTTCCGGCGCAGTTTCGCCAGTTCTCGTTGCAAGACCACTTTTCGTGGACAACCCCGTTGGGAGAGACCTTATAGTAACCGTACCCTGGCCAATCCGCATGGACTTTCTTCCAGCGGTCTCGGTCCTGCTTCGCTTGTACATTCGTTACGAGCACCCCGGACAATACAAGGGTGAGCGCCAGCATCAGATTGAATAACACGAGCAGCTTTTTCATTTTGTTCCTTTCTTTTCCCGACTCTTCTCGCTACTTGCCTTGCCAAACTACCTTATGAGCTTGGGCGGCGGGACCACGGTCCCGCCGCCCGGTTGTGTTACTTAAGATCTGTATCTGTGAGGTTCACTCCGAGCAGTGTCCCGGTCCGATCAGGCCGTTGTTGTACTTGTCGAGGGTCGTGGCCGCAGCCAAGACTGCATTGCGCTCTGCCTTGGACAAGGTCGAGGTCGGTGTCTTTGTTGCGAAGAAGTTTTCCGCAAACGTGATTGCTGCATCGACTGCGGGTGTTGTGGACGCCCCATTAAGGATATTCAATTTGGCAGCCATGTACTGGTGGGCCAAGTTGTAATAAGCATTGCCGGCAGGCGGGGTCCAGAATACCTGGTACCAGGTCCCTCCACTCAGGAAGAACGTGGTGCTGGCGCCATTTGGCAGTTGAGCCCAGGTATCATCATAGGGGGCAGGCCCAAACTCAGAATGTGTCTTCCAGTAACCCTGGGTCAGCGTGCAGCCGTTGGCGCATGGCACACTCACGTTCACCGTGTGATCGTCGCTGCCTTCGGTCTCACTGTCATTCGTGACGAAGGAAGCAACATTAGTGAATGTATATTCACCACACTCTTCATACGGTCCTATGTCAATAGTGTAGTTGAAGGTCTTAGGAGCGTCAGCGGCGCAAACCTCACCGAGCAGAGTGTCATCAGACGCATCGTCAGGAGTGCCGTTGTCATCGGTAACATTAATGCATTCGTCGGTTTCGTTGGTTGGTGCATCACC
>DATHTH010000223.1:0-5416 GCA_035463495.1 Anaerolineales bacterium
CAAAGCGGATGATTGCGTCTTTCCAGGCGATGGCAAAAATTTTTTTCATAATGACATATTATTTCTGCATGATCCCATTACGGTTGAACAGGATCACTGCAATGCCAAACAAGACGACACCCATGATCAGCAAGGCTGTAACCGGCTCGACCAGATTCGGTAAGCTGCCTCCCAGAGCCAGAGTTGTGAACCCGTCCAGGCCCCAGGCGTTGGGTGTGATCCTGCTGATTGTCCGCATGATAGACGGCATCTGCTGCAGGTTGATAAAGCTGCCGCCGAGAATGCCAAAGATCAGCATGACGGCTGAGCCGACGCTCGCCACCTGTGCGGGTGAGCGCGCCAGGGCAGTGAGCAACATGCCCCAGCCCGTCGCGCCGAACACGGCGGCCAGGATGAGCGCAACAACTCCAACAGGATCGCCCCATTCGACTCCAAAGAAAACAGAGCTTGCCAGGATCAAAATACCGACCTGAGCGACACCTGTGAGAAAGATTCCGAGCACCTTCCCGCCGAGCACCTGGGCGCTGGAAGTAGGGGAGATGAGCAGACGCGGCAACGTTCCCAGTGAGCGCTCTGAGAGAATAGAGCGCCCGCCATATGACACGGTATACATGAGGAACAGGAGCGCCATGCCGGGTGCCATATACGCCAGGATATCGAACTCAACCGCCTCGGCGCCCTCCTGATTCGTCTTCAGCAGAATAGCAGTCTCTTCTACCGGGTCTCCATCCTGGAACATCCCCCGCGCTTCCTGTTCTGCGTTTTGCGGGTCCAACAAGCCAGCTTCCAGCAAAGCTATGCTGGAGGTCATGCCGCTCACCCGGCCCTCTTCTACGCGTGAGAGAAATTCATCCACGATGGCTTTGATTCCTCCGGAGCTCGTGGGCCGGGAGGGGTTGGTATACACTTCGATCCGAACAGGCTCGGGCTCGGTGAAGCTCTCGTCAAAGTTCGTCCCTTCTGCGGGGATGATGGAGCGAGTGAAGCCTTCCGGGATGATGACCGCCGCGGCGGCCTCATCCTCGTCAACGAGACGGCGAGCTGCTTCGGGGTCAGATGAGCTGGTAGGCTCCATTAAGTCAGCAAGCTCCTCGGACGAAAAGACATCCGCCAGCGCGTCCCCCAACTGGTCGTTATCCAGATTGACGACGATCACCGGGATATTTGAAAGCCCGCTGGAGCCGCCGCTGAAACGACCGGTGACAAATCCCATGCCGATGGTCAGCAGGAACGGCGCGAGCAGCATGAATATCAACGCTGCCCGGTCGCGGAACATGAGCTTGAGGTCTTTGGTGCCGATGAGGATAGTTTTGAGCATCTGAGTATCTGTGTATAGAGGAATTAATCGCGCAGCGCCCTTCCTGTCAGATGCAAAAACACTGCCTCCAGGTTTGGCTCGCGAATATCGATCGAGCGGATCTTGATCCCCCGCTCGTTAGCTTTGCTCACGACGGCTGCCAGGATATTCTCTGCTTCCGGCGTGATGATGGACACCTGGTGATCTGTGGCAGTGGCTTCGAGTACGTCTTTCACATCCTTGAGCGAGCGTGCCAGCGCCTCGGGGTCGTCGCTCTCGCCGATGTGCAGGATAAGCGTTTCCGTCTGCCCGACCTGCTGGGTAAGCTCTTTCTGGGTACCAATCGCTATCAGTTCGCCATGGTCAATGATGCCGACGCGGTCAGAGAGCTCCTGTGCTTCTTCCATATAATGCGTCGTGTAAAGCACAGTCATCCCCTGCTTGTTCAGGTCCTTGACGGTATCGAGGATGGCGCGGCGTGACTGCGGATCGATCCCCACGGTTGGCTCATCCATGAAAAGCAGGCGCGGCTTATGTAGCAATCCGACGCCAATATTGACACGGCGCTTCATGCCCCCCGAATACGTCTTGACCCGGTTTTTTGCTCTCTCTGTCAGACCAATTTGCCCCAGCACTTCATCCACGCGGTTGTTCAGCGTCTTGCCGCTGAGACCATACATCTGTCCCCAGAAAATAAGATTTTCCCTTGCCGTCAGATCCTCATAGAGCGCGATTTCCTGCGGCACCACCCCGATCACTTCTTTGACAGCCATTGGATTCTTAATGATCGAGTGTCCTCCAATGATCGCATCCCCTGAGGTCGGTGTATACAGGGTGGAAAGCATGGAGATGGTGGTCGTCTTGCCTGCGCCATTGGGACCGAGCAGGCTGAAGATTTCCCTTTCTTTGATATCGAATGAAATCTCTTTGACGGCGGTGAAGTCACCGTATTTCTTGACCAGATTGTGGACTTCCAGGATAGATAACATGGACCACTCCAGTGATTGTGGGTATGGAATTATACGCTTGCGTCAGCACCAAGTTTTAGAAACTTCGGGTCCTGGTTCTTCAAGTGTAGCAGCTTCCAGCGATTTGCACCTTGTCCCTTTTGCGTAAGTGGCAAGTACAGATGGACATTGTACATCTGTACAGGGCCGTGACATTAAAGACGCGATCTGAAGTAATGATTTTAACTTCTCAGGAGGACAACCTATTGTAGTGCTTCAGTATCTCTCGCAGTTCGTCGTGCGGCAGCGCTTCCACCACCATCCCTTGATGACCGGTCATGGCTTTTCCCGCGATCATGGAATTGATGATGGCTTCCTCGGCGGCGTAAGCAGCGGCAAAAAAGAGCGGATCAAGGTAGTCATTCAGGAGATACCTTACCGTGGCTACCGAGTCGCCTCCAATGCCAGTCGGCGCCGTGGAAAAAGCCAGGAAGATATCACCGCTTCCGTTCCCTCCCAGGGAACCCGTACGTGCCATGCCCAGAGAAGCGCGTTTGGCAAGCCGCTTGAGCTGGTGGGGGAGCAGAGGCGCGTCGGTGCCAATGATAATGATCAGGGAGCCGTCGTCCTGGCGGAAGGGATTCTCGCCGCTGGTAAATGGCGCATTGTCCTTGAGGTGCTGACCGACAGGGACTCCGGCGATGGTCAACTGGTAACGCCTGCCGAAATTGGATTGCACGAGCGCGCCCACCGTCCAGCCGCCGAGTTTTTCGGAAAGCTTGCGGGAGGATGTCCCCGTCCCGCCTTTGAACTCGTAGCACAACATCCCGGTCCCCCCGCCGACGTTGCCCTCCGCGATGGGTCCGTCTGTTGCTTTCTCCAGGGCGTGCCAGACGTGCTCTGGCTTGACGTGGAACCCGTTCATGTCGTTCAGCCAGCCATCCGCCGTCTCCGTCACGACCGGGCACGACCAGCGCTGATAGATGGAATTGTTTTTCGCCTGCCAGTCTATGATCGTATCCCGCACGATGCCAACTGAGTGGGTGTTGGTAATCCCAATCGGTCCCTCCAGCATCCCGCCTTCCTCCACCCAGGCTGCACCGGTCATCTCGCCGTTGCCGTTAAAAGCGAATGTCCCTGCAAAGACCGGCTCATGCTTGGTCTGCCCGCGTGGGTGGATGATTGTGACTCCCGTCCGGGCGGAAGGTCCTTCGATTACGGTGCTATATCCCACGGTCACACCCGGGACGTCCGTAATGGCGTTCCACGTCCCGGGTGACCCTTCAAACAGGATCCCCAGATCTCGGGCGCGCGTCATCCTTTTCTCCTTTCGCAATGAGCACGAGCTGATGTGTAATGCCTCGCATCACCTCATCTGGCACGCCATCCACAGCCTTGGATTGGACGCGCGTATCAATGCCGTCATTGACATAGTCGACTACAACGAATCGCTCAAGAGTGAGGGCAATCTCTGTCGAGAACCAGTCGAGTTTGCAGATCGAGGCGATCCGCTCTGTGATTTCGTGAAGCGGAAAAAGCTCGTACCGGTTCTCCTCCTGCGGCGTAACCACAGTAAAGACGTGTGTCAGCGGATGCCACCAGCACGGATACGTCTTGCCGTTGGTGTAAAAGACCCGGAACCAGGCGGGCTGTCCAAGAATGGTGCGAGGCATGATCGTTTCCTGGATGAGATACTTCTGTTCCGGAAACTCCATACGAGCGCGGAGGACCTGATCCATAGAGAAGGCGCCAAGGATGACCCCCGAGCTGCCGCCCTCATTTGAAGGCTTGATGACAAAGTGCTGTCCCAGTGGACTCAAGTCCATCTCGGGGATGACAGGTTGCTCAACGAACGGAGGCAAAAGAATGGTATGTGGTGTTTCAAGCCCTGCATTGATCAATTCCAGGTGCATGGTGGCTTTGTCTTCTGACCATTTGGAGACTTCTGTCGGATTGATACGCCGGACCTTATGTTCTTTCGACCAGCGATGGATCGGCTCGAACCGTGAATCGTACTGCGAACGATCTAGAAGCGTGCCCAAGGTCGCCTCGCCCTGGTAAAGTGCCGTAACCGATTCAAGCAAGTTGTTCGGTGTGATCTGCCACAGGGATAATTCCTGCTCGTGACAGGCATGCTCGATCATGCGAACAAAGTCGATGTCGAATTCCCAGTACCAGGGCAGGCAGAGATCATAATGCATGCCTTCCATTATAAGGTGTTAAAAAAAGATGGACGCCTCAGGCGTCCATCTTTTTGAAAACAGGTTCGTGCAGATTATGGTTGGTAGGTCACATTGACCGCGAGGTAGTCGAGGAAGAAGTCGCGGCTCGTATTACCTGCCACATCGATCACCCGTACCCGGAAGTTGGTGTTCGTGAAGTTGCTGACTGTCCAGCTGCGGCCCCATGTATCGCTCGGGCTTCCGAGAATGTAAGTAGCTTCGGAGGTCCCCAGCGTAGAGGTCTGTTTGGCAGTTGTCCAGCTTGAGCCGCCGTTCCACGAGACCTGCACACAGAGCTTGGGGCTGTTGCTGGTGCTATCCGCCCGCGCATCGAGGCGCACCTGGATTCCCTGGATAACGGCCGTCGACGGGATATTGAAGTTGTAATTAAAGAAGTGATGCTTATCCTTGCCGTTATGGGTGCATGAGGTGTTGGTGTTCGATCCGCTATTGAGGTCTGTGGCGACCAACCCATCATCAAGGAAGGCATTCGTGGGATTGGATTCGTAGCCGTTGTTATCGCCCGCGCTGGACGTCTGTGGCGCCTGCCCGGAGGGAGCGAGATACCCAGTGCTTGTGGACCCGGTTGGAGGGTTCGTAGGAGTAGGCGTCGGAGTCGGTGTGTTAGTAGGACCAGGGGTCGGTGTGGGAGCTGTGCTAAACGAGCCGCCATCCACTGCCAGAGCAAAGCGCTGCGGTCCATTGGGGATGTTAAAGCCGCTCACAGTGACAGTGTACGAGCCCGCCGCGGCATTCTGGATGTAGACGTTCTCGACGTTGTTGCGCCGGTCCGCAGAACCACCGCCGGCGCTCCAACCGCCGGAGAAGACGTTGCCCCGGAAGGTGCCGCTGGGACCGGTGATTACGAGGTCCAGATCGTTCACCAGGTTCACGGAGGCTGTATCGGTGGAGGGATAATCGGACCAGACCAGCGTCACCTTAAGCGGACC
>DATHTH010000224.1:0-11239 GCA_035463495.1 Anaerolineales bacterium
CTGACCTGACCGTGACCGGCGGCTGGAACCCCGGCTCAGGGACCACAACAAGCACCAGCAACTTCAATAACACCCGCATCGTTATCGGCTCAAGCACCAGCCCATGGGGTGGCTCGGTGTCGGTCAACAATATCACCATGACGTTCACCCAGAATGACACACCTCCGGCGACCCCGGAGAATGGGCTGACCATCTATTCCGCGGGTAATGTCGCGCTGTCGAATGTCGAAGTTTCAGTTGCCAACAGCGCGGGCGCCGAGATCGAGGCAGCCGGGAATGTGACCGTCAATAACTCCAAGTTCCACCGGAACAAGACAGCGGGAGCGATTATCCGGGCAGGTGGCAACGTAGATGTCGCCAACAGCGAATTCCAGAATCCGCAGGTCAACCGGCAGCGGCGACAGATCGTGGGTCTGGATGTGAACAGCGGTGGAGCCGTCTCGCTCTTTAATATCATGGCAAGTGGCAATCGCGAAGTCGGCGTGAACATTGTCGCCGGCGATGCGGTAAGCATCGATACAGGCGTCTTCTCGGGCACGATGGAGATCAAGGATAGCAACGGCAGCAGCGTCTTCGACGGTACAAGGGATAGCGAGGGTCGCGAGTTCCTCGGCTATGGGTTGCGAGTCGAAACGCCGAGCAGGATTGCCGTTCAGAACATCACGGCGAACAATAACTTCCTGTGGGGCGCATTTCTCATTGGCGGTGGCGACATCGCCGTTCGAGATAGCATCTTCAACGCCAACACCACCGAATCCCCCGGCTTCATCGACGATACGGGCCTCTTTGTCCGGGGCGGCAGCAATGTGACGCTTACCAACATCACCGCGAATGACAACCGGCTGTTTGGAACAGACATCGAGGCGGCTGGAAATGTCACGGTTGCTGACAGCACGTTCAATAACAATCGAGGTGTAGTCAATACCGGAAGCGGCGACACCTTCCACGGTCACGGGATGAGGATTACCTCCCTGGCTGATATTTTCATCGACGCTACGGATGCATCCGGCAACATGCTCTTCGGTGGGCAGCTGAACGCCAGCGGCCAGGTGGTGATCTCCAACAGTACGTTCAATAACACCAGCACCGGCTCGGCGGCAAATGCGGTCGGCAAAGGTCTGGAGATTGTTAGCGGCGACCTCGCCGATCTCTTCCAGGTGCAAGTCAATAACAGCCAGAGCGATGGAGCGACCATCCAGGCTGGTGGTACGATCAATCTCACCGAAGTGACCGCATCTGACAACGGCGGAGATGGCGTCGAAGCACATGCGAGCTGTGTCAATGTTATGGGTGGCACGTATTCAGGAAATGCAGAGTACGGCTTGAACCTGGGCAGCTCCGCTCTCAACTTGATCGCTCCCCCATCGTTCTCAGGGAACGGCGCCGGCGATATGTTCCCCGAGGATCCTCCGACATGCACCTTCTCGTTCGGCGGCTCGACGAGCGGCGCGGCGACCAATGTCTTCACCTCGATGACGCTCGCGACCGAGAGCAGCACGAGTGACTCGCGGAGCTTGAGCCTCGCTCAGTTCCTCGCTAGCTCGAGGACCGCTCATGGCAGCATCTTCTTCGGGCAATACGCCTACGCAGATACTGCCGCGGGCATCCAGGTCTTTGCGCTGGTCCCAGCCTTCGACGTGCTCGCTAAGGAGTAGTCAGACGAGACGCAGGCAACGTGACCGCAAGATAGCCTGAACTATTCTCTGCTACAATTGAGGAACGGTGAATAACCGTTCCTCAATTCTTTTTAAGGGAAATTTTTGATGACAAAACATTCATTGCAAGTGTTGCTATCACTCCTGATCCTGGGCGCCCTGCTGACCGCGTGCGGCGGAAATACCCCGGCTCCTGTTGTCGAGGACACACCCACGGCTACAGCCATCCAGGAAGGGGCAGCAGATCAAACCGCTACTCCTCCACCGGCTGGTTCCACCACCCCGGATCCGTGTGTGCTCCCACAGCTTGAGGCAGAGGTCCAGAAAATCCACCGCCACATGCGCGAGTTCGACGATGCCTCCATCCTGGCATCCAACATGCCGCAAGAGCAGTTAAGCGGTCCCATCGCCGAGCTGCAGCGGATCCGGCGTGCGGCAGAAGACGAGACGGTGCCCGGCTGTCTCCTCCCTCTCAAGACGCACCAGATCGATCATATGAATTCGGTGATCAACACGCTGGTGTCATTCATGGGCGGCACGGACCAGCAAACGCTCGAGCAGGGCATTGCGACTGCCCGCCAGCAGCACGACGACTACACCCTCGAGCTTGCCCGCCTGCTGGGCTTGACGGTCGTGCCGGCGACGGTGCCGGTGATCAGCACCCCCGAAGAGACGGCCACACCCTGACCCATGCGCCCGGACTGGGATTCGTATTTTCTCAAGATCGCCTACGCGGTCTCAGAGCGCAGCACCTGCGACCGCGCCTTCGTCGGCTGCGTGCTGGTGCGCGAAAAGCGCATCCTGACCACGGGTTTCAACGGTTCGCCGGCCGGTCAAGCCCACTGCGACGAGGCGGGGCACCTGCTGGTGGAGGGTCACTGCGTGCGGACCATTCATGCCGAGACGAATGCCATTATCCAGGCGGCGCTGCACGGTGTTTCGACCAGGGAGGCGATCTGTTACGTGACGCACTTGCCATGCCTCCAGTGCACGAAGGCGCTGATCAACGCCGGCATCGCGCGCATCGTCTACAGTGTCGCCTATCGCACAGATGAAAACGCCATCAGCTTTTTGAAGGCTGCGGATATAGAGGCCATGCAGAAGGAATTGACTACGGTTGACAAATAGTCAAAACCATCCCGAAGGTTTGCTACACGGAAGTCTTTTTACGAAATGCCGCACCCTCTCAGGTGCGGCATTTGTTTTCACCATGGGTAGGTCACGCTGGAAGCGTGATAGTTAGCCAAGCTACTCGCGAGGGATCATGACCCACAGCAACAGGTAGATCAGGATGCCCGGCACACCTCCGGGGATAAAGGCGATGATCATCGCCAGGCGGAACCAGAAGGCGCTGATGCCGAAGAATTCGGCAAGCCCGCCGCACACGCCTGCCAGCATACGATTTGTCCGGGAACGACGCAGACCGCGTCTCTGATTGGTAGTCATTTTAAGTCTCCTCTTTATCTATAGTTCAATACTATCTACGCAGCAAAGAGGAAAAGTTGCAGAGACTTCCTCAAGCGCTGCGCACGTATTGCTCGAACCAGGCGAGCGTTTGCTCCCAGGCATCCCGCGCGGCTTCCGGTTGGTAACGCCCTCCGGTGTCGTTATGAAAGGCATGGTCGGCGCCTTCATAAATGAGCTTCTGGTAGATCTTATTGTTCTCCAGCATCGCCTGCTCGATGGCCGGGATCCCGGAATTAATGCGCGAATCCAGGGCGCCATAGACGGCAAGGACCGCTGCCCGGATGTTCGGTACATCTTCCAGCGGAGGGTGCGGACCGTAGAACGGGACGGCGGCCAGCAGCTCGGGCATCTCCGTCGCGACACGCCAGGTCACTCCTCCGCCGAAGCAGAAACCGGTCATGCCGACGCGAGTCGCATCGGCAAACGCCTGGCCCTGCAGGTATTCCCAGCCGCTCTTGAAATCCTGCACGAATTGATCGGGAGAGAGATTCCCCAGAGTCCCGGGCACATTTTCCTGCCCGACTGCTGCACTGCCACCCTGGCGCGACAGGAGGTCCACGGCGAGTCCTACATAACCTGCCCTGGCAAAGCGCCGGGTCACATCCTGGATGTGCGGCGTCAGCCCGCGATTCTCATGGCACACTAGGATCACGGGAGCAAGCTGCTCATTCGACGGACGAGCGAGGTAACCGATTAGGTCCGTATCCGGTGCGGGGATCTGCACTTCGCCGGCGATGACAGCCGGATCGTCGGGCATCACGGTGCCGTAGGCGCTGGGGGTCGCGGCCGCAGGCTCCGTGGCTGCCGGCTCGGCGGTCGGGGATGAGGCGGGCAAGGCGGACGGCTGGACGGGCGCAGCATCGGTCGCGGCCGGCGCGTTAATGGGGGTCTCCTCGGGCGCGGCACATCCTGCCAGGATGGAGTTGGCAACCACCAGGCTGCCCGTCACTGAGGCGATGAGCTTTAAGGCATCGCGGCGCGAGATTCGTCCCTCTTCATAGTCTTCGGCAAATTCTTCGGCGAGATAGCGCTGAAAAAGATTCATACCAGTCTCCTCTTAAGTGGCCATCACGGAAACATTCACTTCCCCAAAATAACCATACGCTCAATCCCACTGGATGGATTAAGCTCACCTCCCGTTGGGAGTAATGAACCTTACACAGCAGGCACCATTCTGTCAAGTCTCTCGCCGGGAGCAGAGAGGTACAATACCCGCATGCCGTATTCGAACACAATCCTCCCCGAAACACTGAAATCCTTTTCGGATGCCAGTCACATCCCGTTCTGGCTGGATGACCCTGCACGGCCTGCGCCCGAACCCGAGCTCACGACGAGCATCTCCACCGACCTGCTGGTCATCGGCGCGGGGTTTACGGGCTTGTGGACAGCCTTCCTTGCGAAGGAGGAGAACCCTGGGCGCGAGGTAGTCATCCTGGAGAGCGGCACGGTCGCCACAGGCGCGAGCGGGCGCAATGGCGGCTTCATGGACGCATCCATCACGCACGGCATCCAGAACGGTCTGAGGCGCTGGCCCCACGAGTTCCCCAGGCTCCTGGAGCTCGGTATCGCGAACTTGAATGAGATCGAGGCGACGATCCGGCGGCTGAACATTGAGTGTGACTACATCCGCACGGGCGATGTGAGCATGGCATCCGAGCCGTATCAGGTGGAAGATCTGAGGGCGGAAATGGAGATCAGCGCCCGCTATAGCATCCGCTCGGAATTCTATGACCGGGAGCGCGTGCAGGAGATCGTCAAATCGCCATTCTTCATTGCAGGCTTGAACCACCCTGACCATGCAGCGCTGGTCAACCCGGCGCAGCTCGCCTGGGGTTTGCGCAAAGCCTGCCTCGACCTCGGCGTGCAGCTGTATGAGAATTCCGCGGTGACGAAACTGGTCGAAGAAGACCGGCACGTAATTGCACACACGAAGCATGGCAGCGTGCGCGCCCATCGTGTCGCGCTGGCGACGAATGCTTTTCCCCCCTTAATCAAGCGGCTCGCGTATTATGTCGTGCCTGTTTACGATTATGTGCTGATCACCGAGCCCCTGACCTCCGCGCAACGTGCGTCCATCGGCTGGTACGGCCGGGAAGGTATCAGTGACGCCAGCCGGCAATTCCACTACACACGCACAACGGCGGATGGGCGTATCTTATGGGGCGGCTATGATGCGATCTACCACTGGAACAACGGGTTTGGTCCGCACCTGGAAAATGACAGAGCCGCGTTCGCCCGGCTGGCGGAACATTTCTTCCAGGTATTCCCTCAGCTGGAGGGCATACGCTTCAGCCACGCCTGGGGCGGCGCGATCGATACCTGCTCGCGCTTCAGTCCCTTCTGGGGGACGGGACATAACGGCAGGACCGCGTATGCCATGGGCTACACAGGGCTGGGCGTGGGCGCATCGCGCTTTGGCGCGCGTGTCATCCTCGACCTTCTTGACGGCTGCCAGACCGAGCGGACCGCGCTGGAAATGGTCCGCACAAAGCCGGTACCCTTCCCACCGGAGCCTTTCCGCTCGATCGGCATTCGCCTCTCGCGCTGGTCCATGGCGCAGTCGGATCACAACCAGGGACGCGAGAATCTCTGGCTGCGGGCGATGAATTGGTTAGGATTGGGGTTTGATAGTTAAACCGGACTCAACGTCTGGAGACGTTGATCCCTATTTTCCCACTACAAAAACACAGACTGAGCTCCCCTCTTTTCCGGTCCTGAACATCTGCGTCACGGGCTGGCCCATCAGGTTCTTGAGCAGGGCATGATCCATGCCGCACAGCTCGGGATGCTTTCCCAGAATCGCCGCATACGGACAGTGACCGAACACGAAGCGCGGACCTTCCGAGCCTGCTTCCCAGTGGGCATGGTAATTCATCTGATTGAGCTTTTCGACTGTCAAATTAAGACGCTTTGCCAACGGCTGCCCCGCAGAATTAGAGTCGCCGGCGAGGTGCGCCGCCAACACCTCCATCCGAGCGCCGGGCCCTGCTGCCGCCAGAAGGGCTTCACTCAATCTCCCCAGATTGTCACCCAGTGCAGTCTTAGGAAGGGAATACACCTTTTCCGGGCGACCTTTGCCGTCCCGCCCCCGAACGGTTGCCAGCTCGAGACGACCGTCCGAGACCAGCACTCGCAAGTGGTGTCGGACCGTTGCCGCGGATAACCTCAGCGATCGTGAAATCTCCCTTGCAGAAGCCAGGCGAGCTTTTGAGAAATAACTGAGGACTTTCTGACGGGCTGTTGTCATATTGACGCGGTGATTATACTCACTTTCTTAATTATGAATAAATATTTTTACATAATTGAATTGACTTTGCCTGCGCAGAAGGTATAATCCAAATTGTGACAGATAGCACCAGAATTGCACAAAATCCAGTCTGAGGCAGAGCATGGAATTCCAAAACTATATCAACGGTCAGTGGGTCCATGGAAACGGCAGATTCCAGACGATCAATCCAGCCAATGAAGAAGTGCTGGCAGAAGTTGCCCGGGCTGAGGTTTCGGATGTGGACAGGGCGGTGGCCGCCGCCGCCGAGGCGTTCAAATCCTGGCGGCTGGTCCCGGCTCCCCTGCGCGGCGAGATGCTCTTTCGAGTCGCGGACATTCTCAAGCAGAAGAAGGAAGAACTGGCGCGGCTGCTCACCCAGGATATGGGCAAAGTCATTTCTGAAGCGCGCGGCGATGTACAGGAAGCCATCGATATGGCATATTTCATGGGCGGCGAGGGCCGGCGTCTGCTCGGCTATACCGCGCCGGTAGAAATGCCAAATAAGTTCGGCATGGCGGTGCGCGACCCGGCCGGGGTGGTCGGTTTGATCACACCCTGGAACTTCCCCATCGCGGTGCCCTCCTGGAAGATCTTCCCGGCGCTCGTTGCCGGCAATACCGTCATCTGGAAGCCCTCGCCGGAGACGCCTGCAATATCTGCCGCGTTCGTGAGAGTCTTCGAAGAAGCAGGCTTGCCGCCTGGAGTCTTCAATCTCCTGCTCGCTCCGGGTGTGGAGGTCAGCAAGGCGCTGGTGGAGCACCCCGGGGTGCGTGTGCTCTCGTTCACAGGCTCCACCTCGACCGGGCGCGCCATCGCGGAGTCGGCGGCGAAGCTCAATAAAAAGCTCTCGCTGGAGATGGGCGGCAAGAATGCCATCCTCGTGCTGGATGACGCCAACCTGGAGCTGGTGACCGATGCAACCCTGTGGGCTGCCTTCGGGACCAGCGGCCAGCGCTGCACGGCGGCGAGCCGATTGATCGTCCAGAGAGGGATCGCCAGCAAGGTCAAAGAGGCGCTTGTCGAGCGAACAAAGAAGCTACGCCTCGGCGATGGACTGGACCCGAAAGTGGACGTGGGCCCGGTGATCAATAAACCCGCCCTCGAGCGCATTCATAACTTTGTACAACTCGGACAGAAGGAGGGCGCGCGTCCCCTGATCGGCGCCTCGGTTGCGGACGTAAACGGGAAAGGCTTTTTCTACAGCCCCACGCTTTTTGAAGGAGTCCAGCCCGGGTCCACGCTCGAAGCCGAAGAGATCTTCGGTCCCGTGCTTTCGATCATCGAAGTCGGCTCCCTCGAGGAAGCGGTTGAGGTCAATAACAGATCGAAGTATGGATTGTCCACATCCATCTTTACCCAGGATGTGAACCGTGCCTTCACCGCTATGCGGGACATCTTCAGCGGACTGGTTTACATCAACCACGGCACCACCGGCGCCGAGATCCAATTCCCCTTCGGCGGCGTGCGCGGCACAGGCAACGGGCACCGCGAAGCCGGGCAGGCTGCGCTCGAGGTCTTCACCGAATGGAAATCCATCTACGTGGATTACTCCGGCAGACTGCAGCGCGCCCAGATCGACAATCGCGAAGAAGATCTATCATGACGCGGAAGAACGTCTATCTCATCCTTGCGATCATCGGTTTTATCGCCCCTTACTACTTCTTCCTTCAGCTCCCTGCCGAAGGTGGATTCAATCTGCCACTGCTTCTTCAGCCGCTCTTTGCCAACAATTTCATGAGGGGCCTTAGCATGGACCTGACAATCTCCGTGCTTGCGTTCTGGTTCTTTGTGTTCGCAGAAGCCAACAGACTACAGATGCAGCACCCCTGGGTTTATTTGCTTGCAACGCTGCTGGTCGGACTTTCTTTTGCTTTACCGCTCTTTCTCTATTTTAGAGAGCGGAAGCTCGAAACAAGATAAACTCCCTGGTCGAGTAGCCCGGAGCGCTCGTTGCGAAGGGCATATCGAGACCAGCCATCGAAAGTAAACCTGAATTATGTGGTCACGGCCACCGGTGTGACAGATGACACTGAATTGGGAAAGCACGTACGCCATCGCTCTGGAATTACGCAGGCAGCATCCGGATGCAAATCTCGACGAGGTCAGCCTCGGGCAGATTTACAAATGGACGCTGCAGCTATCTGAATTCGAGGATGACCCGTCCCTCGCGAACGATGACATTCTGTACGCGATCTATCAAGACTGGTTCGAGGAGAACATCCATGGACAATGAAAGACTGAGTTTGCCTCAATATGACATTCCGCAGGACATCCAGAATGCCGTGACGGTCACCACGCTCGACCGCCTGTATAACTGGGGCCGGCGCTCCTCTGTCTGGCCGCTCATGTTCGGTCTGGCGTGCTGCGCCATCGAAATGATCGTCGCCCAGACGGCGCGCTACGACATGGCGCGCTTTGGCATGGAAGTAATGCGCCCGACACCGCGACAGGCGGATATGATGATCGTCTCAGGCACGGTGACCAAGAAAATGCTCCCCCCCATCATCCGCCTCTACAACCAGATGCCCGAGCCGAAATACGTGGTGGCAATGGGCGCCTGCGCTTCGAGTGGAGGACCTTTCAAAGAAGGCTACAACGTCGTCGCAGGAATCGATAAATTCCTGCCTGTGGATGTCTACATCCCCGGCTGCCCTCCTACCCCCCAGGCGCTGATTCACGGCATGATCAAGCTGCAGGAAAAGATCGATAAGGAATCGCTTCGCAAAGTGCGCTGGTACCGTAAAGGACCCGATACCGTGGAAATTCCTATCCCGGTTCTGGGACCCGATCTGATCGACCCACGCCGCAATGCAGAAATCGAGCGCATCGCCGTAGCCAAGGAAGGATGACTCCATGACTGTCACACTACCGCCAACTGAAACCACACAGCCTTCGACAAGTGATCTGGGGGCGCGGTTCCCGGGCATCGTCACCGCAGATGCCCGCCCCGGGTTCAAAGGCTGGATCGTCCCCACAGAGAACCTGATCGAAGTCGCAACCGCCATCCGCGATGAGCTTGGCTATGACCTGCTGTCCACGGTCACCGGCGTGGATTATCTGCCCGAAAACAAGATGGAGGTGGTCTATCACGCGTATAAGACCACTGGGGGTCCCGGGCTGGTGTTCAGAGTCCAGGTGCCGCGCGAAGATCCGGTGGAGGTGCCCTCGCTTATCCATCTCTGGCCGGGCGTGGACTTCCAGGAGCGCGAAGCCTGGGACCTGCTCGGCATCCGCTTCACCGGTCACCCGGACCTGCGCCGCATCCTGATGTGGGAAGGGTATCACGGCCACCCTCTCCGCAAGGATTGGAAGGAGCCCTTCTTCGAGGAGGACACCAAGCCGTTCAAAAGCCGCTGGCCCGACGGCCAGTTCTACTATGCGGAAGAGAAGAATCCTTATCAGGACAATTTGAAATTCCCGGAAAACTTCGACCCCGAGAAATGGATCCCTGAGGGGGACGCGCTGCTCTACGGGTCGCTGGCTCGTTATACCCTTCCGCAGGAGGACGGGCTCGGCACAGACCGGATCGTGCTCAACATGGGTCCACATCACCCGTCCACGCATGGTGTGTTTCGCGCTGCCTTAACCGTGGATGGCGAAACAATTGTGGGCCTCAAGCCGGTGGTCGGATACCTGCACCGCAACCACGATAAGATCGGCGAGCGCAACACGTACATTCAGAACATGCCTTTCACCGACCGCCTGGATTACTTCAACTCGATGGCGAATAATTTTGGCTATGCGATAGCTGTTGAGAAGCTGATGAACATCCCGGTCGCAGAACGGGCGGATTACATCCGCGTCATCATGGCAGAGCTGACGCGTGTCCAGAACCATCTCGTGTTCATCGGCAATCTGCTGAATGATATGGGCGCGATGTACACGCCGGCGCTCTATGCCTTTGAAGAGCGCGAGCTGATCCTGGATATCTTCGAGGCGGTCTCCGGCGCGCGCATGATGTGCAACTACTTCCGCTTTGGCGGCGTAGCGCGCGATGTGCCCGATGATGTGATGCAGAAGATCAAGGACCTCGTTTACGAGCGGTTGCCCGCCAAGACCGAGGAAATGGACCGCTTCCTCAGCGAGAACGAGGTGTTAGTATCCCGCTCGAAAGGCGTTCATGTCATCGATGCGGAGACAGCCATAAAGTATTCCGTCACAGGACCTGTGCTGCGCGCCACCGGTGTACCGTACGATATCCGCCGCGCCGATCCGTACAGCATCTATGATCGCTTCGAGTTCGACGTCTGCACCCGCCAGAACGGCGACCTGTACGATAACTACGCCATCCGGCTGGATGAGATCTGGCAGTCGCTGCGGATCCTGCAGCAGGCGCTGAAACAAATCCCGGCGGGTCCGATCAACTCGCAAAAGCCGCAGTATCAGGTCCGCGTTCCGGCCGGCGAAGCCTATGGCCGCATCGAATCCCCCAAAGGCGAGCTTGGCTTTTACGTCGTCTCGAACGGTAAGCCCAATCCATGGCGCTACCACGTCCGCGCCCCTTCGTTTGTCAACATTACCGCCCTGGAGCAGATGTGCCTCGGCACAAAGATCGCAGACTTTGTTCTGTTGTTCGGCGTCATCGATGTCGTGATGGGCGAGCTGGATCGTTAGAGGTCATTGCGAGGGCGAAGCCCGAAGCAATCTCCTCATTAACTTGGAGAAGAACTATGTATGGAAAAGGTATCATCAAAGGTTTACTGGTTACCGGGAAACGCTTCCTGGATACCTATCTCGATGACATTTCCTGGCTGCTGCGCGGCAAGAAGCGCTATTACTCGGAGGAGGGCATCAGGCACCGCTCCAGCAAGGATACAAAGGGCATCTTCACCATCCAGTACCCCGAAGA
>DATHTH010000225.1:0-23163 GCA_035463495.1 Anaerolineales bacterium
GCTGCGCGCCAGCCAGTTCAACAAGGATTCCGCCTACGCCCCTGCGTTCACCCGAGATGAAGGCGCTTATTGCCGGACGTTGAACGTGGCAAACAACTTTATGTTCCTGGTGCCGGAGCTGGCCGCATATCTGCAAGACCATGCCATGGTAAAAGTTCAGGGCGCGCTGTCCGAATATGAGGAGCTGGCACCCTACTGGTTTGTTTCGTTTGCCGGGGAAGGCTTTGCCGAAAATGCCCTTAACACGTTGTACGATAGCCAGGCGCTGTTTCTGGCCAAAGCCTGGATCATGGAGGAGCCAGGGACCGGGCTGGAGCAATACCTGGATGTACCCGCCTTTGCGCGCGGTGATCTCTTCTATATACAGAAACTGGTCGCTACCATAAATGCATATCAGCAATAAGAGCCAGCGAATTGTTTAACATTGCGCAGAAGAGTAACGGGCAGCCGCGCCGCGTTCTGCCAGCGCTTGATTATCAAAGAGATTGAGCTGTGGTCATCGCCCCTAAGTTGAATATAGCCCACTTATTTCAGGAAAGCAGCACTCGCTTCTATGAGCCTCAAGCCGCACAGCTTCACATTTACCACACGATCCGTGGCTTGCAGCGGGCAGGCCATCGAGTGACCCTGATGGCACTGCAGGGAAGACAGGTTCTCTGCACAACGGACCTCCAGGTATTCAAAAACGACAAGCTGCCTGCTAGCGAATATGGCCAGCTGGGGATAAGTGGAACTGCCGTGTTTAAGCGGTTCGAGAGCGGCATCCGTCGCTTTCAGTCAGAATTACATTTACCCTATTTGGCGTTCTTCGATAGCTACCGCATGGCAGAGGCGGGCTCTATTAATCTCAAAGGTTTTGGGATAATCCACGAGCGTTTTAACTTGCTGGCTTTAGGTGGAGTATGGGCTAGCAAAAGTCTTGGAATTCCCCTGGTACTGGAGGTCAATGCCGACCTGCTCGCGCAACGGAAGCTGAAGGGCACTCCCGAAAGAGGTCTGCGCCGCTTATTCGCCATATGGGCAACTCGAGTGTGCTTTCACGCCGCGACCAAGATCATCTGCATATCGGAAGGACTCAAAGATCACCTGAGAAGCGCCTGGAATATAGAGGATAACAAGCTAGTCGTCCTTCCGTGCGCTGCAGATGTGGATGCCTTTGGTCAGATGCATAATTCAGAGTCTGTCAGACGAGATCTGGGATTGACCGCTGAGCCAGTTGTCATGTGGGTGGGAGGCTTTTACCCCTGGCACGATCTCGATCTACTCCTGAAGAGCTTTATTTTGGTGCTGCAGAGACGCTCCAACGCCAGGTTAGTTCTCGTGGGTGATGGTCCAACTCGCGCATTGGTTGAACAGACAGTGGAACAAAACGGACTCGGACAGTCTGTAATCTTCACCGGTGCCGTGCCTCATACCCGTGTGCCAGATATGCTGTCAATTGCCGATGTTGCAGTGGTCCCTTCCTCCTCGGTCTCAGCGGGCCGCGGAGGCACGGGCACACCCCTCAAACTATTCGAATACATGGCTGCGGGGAAGGCGATCGTAGCCACCGCTTTAAGCGAGGCCGCAGAAGTGATCCGCCATGGCCATGACGGACTGTTGGTCGAGGCAGGAAGTGTTGATAAGTTTGCCCAAGCCGTTCTGGCATTGTTAGGCGATCCCCTTACGCGTGAGCGCCTGGGCAAGAACGCCCGGCGTCGGGCAGTCGAACAATACTCCTGGGAAGAGTACACCAGAAGACTCGAAGAGATCTATTTCAACGCGCTGGCAAGTGCTCGATCCGGACCCAAGTTCCCGACACATTTTGAAAATTCACGGATTGGTATGTGAGCAAGCCAAGAATCGTACTTACGTTATTCGCCATAACGCTGCTCTCTATACTTTGGATTGCGCCGGCACAGGCTCAGGGCGGTGGATGGTCCAGACCTTATCGTCTCTCCAGTGAAGACGGAAAGTCAAGTGAAGGCTATCTGGTGGCTGACCGGTACGGCTACGTGCATTGCTTCTGGACGGAGACCCGGTTCGACAACGGACAGTGGAGCATCAAATATTCTCGCTTTGATGGCGCAACGTGGACCAAACCAAATGATATTTATCTTGCAAACCGGGGAATTAGAAATGTCTCGCCTTATGTAGATCAGGAGGGAATCCTGCATATCGCCTGGGCGGAAGGACTTACGGGTCCGGCCTATTACACCCATGCGCCGGCTAATAACGCCTTTTCTGCCCAGAGCTGGGCGAAACCCGTGCAGATCAATGTCCCGGCGAGAGTTGTCTATTTGCGAGTCGACTCGAAGGGCGTATTCCATATGCTCTATATCGATCAAGCGGAGGCAGCTGGCGTTTACTATATACGCTCTGAGGACCAGGGGCGAACATGGTCGCTGCCGCTATGGATAGACCCCGACATTCTGCCTAATCATATCCCGGATAGTCTGAGTTTTGAACTCGATGAGAACGACGGCCTGCATGCGGCCTGGTTTTATGGTACTCGTGAGCAAGGGGAACGACCCGACTGGGTCCGTTACGCCCATTCTCTGGACGCAGGTCAGACCTGGTCAGCGCCGTTCCTGATTGATCAACATGACGAGGCGAGGGATCACAGGCTGACAGCTCCCAGCCCTGTAATGATCGTACAGGGTCAAGTTGTACATATCATCTGGGCAGCGGGCAGTTCGCCATATCGTAACCATCGCTTTTCAGTTGATGCCGGCCGCACCTGGAGCCCGCCGGAGCATATTTTTGGCGAGTTGCACGGGCAAGCGTTTGATGGTTTAACCCTGGACGGAGCGGGCCGCGTGCATTTTCTCGGCCAGATCCGCTACCCCATGGGGATCTACCACGCCTATTGGGATCAAAACGGATGGAACCGACCCTCACTGGTCTACATGATCTCCGAAGACGGGGCGAGCCTGGGTGACAGGGTCCACGCACACCACACCTTACCCGTGATCCGGGCTGGCAACCAGCTGGTGCTTACCTTCGCCGATGGCCCGGCGGACCCGAACCGACGGCTCTTCGTGATGTACCAGACCCTGGATGACATTCCGCCTCTGGAAGCAGAGCCGACACCAGTTTCAACGGTAACACCCCTTATACCCCCCGGCCTGACGCCCCTGCCATCTACACCCATGCCAAGTCAGACGGCTAAAACTCCATCATCAGGGTCAGCGGTAAGCCAGTCGTTGGAGCCTGTTCCTGCGCCGGATCTCCCCGTTCGGGTGGCGTTGCTGCCAACGGTGCTCGTCCTCGTGGGCATGATCATTTTCCAGTTGTATAAGCGCAAGCGTTAAAGGTTGGTATCCTTTCTCGGATAAACACTGGAGACTTTCTATTGAGTCAAAGCATTCCATCCAGGCAAGCTGCCTTTATTATTATCATTTTGATGGTGGTGCAAATTATCATTCAGGGTAGCCTCCTTACCAGAGGCGTGGAGTATGCCGCAGCATCACTGGTTATCGACGATACATACTACTACCTGCAGACCGCGTGGAATGCCAAGATGTTAGGGTTTGTCACCTTTGATGGTCTCCATGCGACGAATGGCGTACAACTGTTATGGTTTGCCATCATCTATGGGCTCGCGTTCCTGGTTAAGACGAAAGGGGCGCTTTTATTTGCAGCCCTGGCTGTGAGCTTCCTGCTCAATGGACTTTGCCACTTAATAATCTTAAGAATCGGGGTTGTTCTCAGGCAACCGGTTCTGGCGTTGCTGATGGCAAGCTTATGGGCGCTGCAAAGCCTTCCGTTCCGAATTTACTCAATGGGCATGGAGAATTCATTACATGCTCTGGTATTCTGGTGTGCGGTATGGCAAGCCACTCTGTTCCTGATCCGAGTCCAAAAGCAGGAGAGACCGAATTTCTGGGGTCTAACGGTCGTTCTTATCCTTAATGCATGGACACGGCTCGATTCGGCCCTGCTTTCAGCTGTTTTGTTTCTGTTCTGTGTGGGAACGCTGGCATCTGCATACCCACGCAACATAAGATTATTTTTGCGGAAGCATAGCATGTCTGTAGCCGGCTCAAGCTGCTTGGCTGGTTTTGGGCTGATTGCTCAGTTGACCGCTTTTCGCCTGATGGGCGGCTCGTTTCTGCCGGTATCCGCCTTGATCAAGACAGGCAACGCAGGTCAGGGCACAGAGATCGAGCCAATAGATAAGTTGATAGATGTCATCCTGTTGGGAATGCCATCGATTCTTCAAGGTCGTTTCCCTGCGCTTTTTCTAATTTTGCTCGGCATCGCCGGCATACTGTTTGTCATCTTCGCAAGGGTGGTCATACGAGATCACTCGAATGAAATTAAGGCTTTCCTGAATCTATGGCTTTGCTTACTGATCGGTGAGTTGATCTATCAAGCTTATGTGGCTCTATCCGGAGTGGAATACAGGCCTTATTTTATCTGGTACCGCTCTCCTTCATTTATCTTCTGGATCGTTACAGGAGCACTCATCACCATCCTTACTTTTACGCGTATCAAGCTGGACGTCACCTCGCATAACGTTAAGAAATGGACGCCAGTCGGCCTCACCTTCATTATCTTTGCGGTTGCCATATATATGTTTGCGAGGAGCATAGATTTTACTTCAGGGCTATATGCTGCCCGATATCACGCCGCCCTGTGGATCGCAGATAATTCCCCCGCTGATACTGTCTTTGCGGCGTGGAACGCGGGACAACTCGGTTTTTTTTCGAATCGAACCTTCATTAACCTGGACGGGTTGATCAACAATCTTGATTACTACGAGCGCGTGCTAATCGGCTCGGTGCCACTGACTGATTACCTGGAAGAAAACAACGTTGGCTATATCGTTGACTATTCGATTTATCACCCACTTCCAGATTACCCCGTTGTACAGTCGTTTCCGCTCCATGATGGAACCGGGCGATCGATTCATATCTGGCAAGTTTCACCACAACTCTCTTCCACCCCATGAGATGGCATGAGTTCGTCGATGCGGATCCTCTTTCTTTCGAACTTCTTTCCCCCTGCCCGCCCTGGCGGTTATACCCAATGGTGCCATGAAGTAGCGGTGCACTTGGCGGAGCGAGGTCATACCATCGGAGTGCTGACCAGCCGCTACGAACGGGCAAAGGCACCGGCTAGCGAGCAGAATATCTACCGTCTTCTCCATCTTGAAGGAGATCTCGACTATTATCAGCCGCTCCATTTCTTCACGAGATGGCAACCACAGCATCGGGAAAACCTGGTGTTTCTCGAACAAACTGTCAGGCACTTCGACCCGGACCTCATCTTTGTCTGGGGGATGTGGGCTCTTTCGAAAGCACTGCCGGCTCTGGCTGAGCAGCTGCTCCCCGGCCGCGTGGTCTACTATCTTTCTGACTACTGGCTCTCGGCTATGGATATGCACACGACCTACTGGCAGACGCCGGTACAGCACTGGTTTATGAAACCGGCAAAAAGCGTACTAAGCAAGGTTGCCACGTCCATGCTCGCCAAAGAAGCCCAGCCTGACTTACAACTCGAGCAGGTGATCTGTGTGAGTGGCAGAGTACGCGACCTGCTTGTGGAGGCGGGGTTCCCTATCCAACATGCCCATATTGTTCACGGTGGCACCGATGTCGAACGATTCCTGGGCGCTCGCAAACCAGATTATCGCTCCGGCCAATTGAAGTTGCTCTATGCTGGACAGCTTGCTCATCACAAAGGCGTACATACAGCCATTGAGGCGATGGCAAGGCTGGTACATAAGGGTAAGATGAATAGGATCAGCTTGACCTTGATAGGAGCAGGTCATCCGGACTACGAGGCGTTCTTGCGCCACCTGGCTGAGAGAGAGAATCTGCTTGACTTCGTAACATTTCACAAGCCAGTTCCCAAAGACAAAATGCCCTCCATCCTACAGCAATTCGATGTGCTTATTTTTCCTTCCATTTACGAGGAGCCTCTCGCCCGTATGACACAAGAGGCAATGGCCTCCGGTCTGGTCGTAGTTGGAACGACTACCGGAGGTACGAAGGAAATATTGAAGGATGGGGAAACGGGGCTTGCCTTTGCGCCTGAGGACGTGGATGGCTTGGTCAAGCAGGTTACCCGGCTTTCCCTCGATCCCGACCTACGATGTCGCCTGGCTTCGGCTGGCCGCCAGAGCGTCTTCGAGAATTTTACGCTGGACAAAATGGTGAAAGAAATCGAAGTGTATCTCCTGAACTGCCTCGATAAAAATCACCGATAACAGCTTGACAATCGTCGGCAAGTGCACAGCGCCGATCTTGATCCTTCATCCACAAGTCCCCGCTCTATCATCCAGAATACATCACCAAATTTGGCGGCTCCAGATAACTATGAACATTAAACGAATACCCTCTTCAGACATATATCTCATTGAACCTCAGATCTACAAAGACGAAAGGGGGTTCTTTATGGAGTCCTTCCACGAGAGCAAATTTATCGAACTTGGGATTCACCATACATTTGTGCAGGAAAATCGCGCCGGTTCGCACCGCGGTGTGCTACGCGGATTGCATTATCAAATCCAGCACGCACAGGGGAAATTGGTGCAGGTGCTCCTTGGCGAGGTGTTCGACGTTGCGGTAGACCTGCGTCGCAGTTCGCCGATGTTTGGCAAACCGGTCTGTCTGCGCCTCTCAGCGGAGAGTAAATGCCAATTATGGATCCCACCTGGATTTGCGCATGGTTACTATGTATTGAGCGAGTGGGCCGAGGTAGCCTACAAAGCAACGGATTTCTATGCACCGGAGATGGAGCGTACGTTGCTCTGGAACGACCCGCAGCTCAGGATTGAATGGCCATTGCTGGATAACTGCGCCCCGATTCTTTCTTCCAAAGACACACGTGGAAAACTACTCGTAGACTGTGACACATACGGGGAACTCAGCCGAACATCTGTATAAGCATTGATATGGAGAAGCCGATGAAAGGTATTATTCTGGCGGGTGGGAACGGGACTCGTTTATATCCTCTGACCCAGGCCATGAGCAAGCAGCTCCTACCCGTGTATGACAAGCCGATGATTTACTATCCCCTGTCAATTCTAATGATGGCGGGAATCCGAGACATCCTGATCATTACCACTCCCGCCGACCTCCGCAATTTTCAAAGATTGCTGGGAGACGGCAGCCAGTGGGGCCTGTGTCTCGAATACGCCGTGCAAGAACAACCGCGCGGCCTGGCAGATGCATTTCTTGTGGGCAGCAACTTTATCGGCAACTCGCCAGTCTGCCTCATCCTTGGCGATAATATCTTTTATGGGGACGGCCTGGTCTCTACGCTTGCTTCGGCGTCACAATTGACCCAGGGCGCATTGATCTTTGCCTATCCTGTGCAGAACCCGGCCAGATATGGGGTGATCGAATTTGACGAGCACGGTTTTGCCTTAAGCATTGAAGAGAAACCATCCGAGCCTCGATCCAATTATGCGGTGCCCGGACTTTACTTTTACGACAGCCAGGTGGTAGAGATCGCCCGCCGACTGCGACCGTCCGCACGTGGAGAACTGGAGATCACCGATCTGAATCGAGCGTATCTGGAGAAAGGGCAGCTGCGGACATGTGTGCTCGGCCGAGGCATTGCCTGGCTGGACGCAGGCACGCATACAGCCCTCCTGCAGGCGGCAAATTTCATCCAGGCGATTGAAGAGCGCCTGGGGTTAATGATTTCCTGTCCTGAAGAAGTTGCGTACCGCATGCATTTTATTACCAGAGAGCAACTTGAGCACCTGGCGGCGAAAATGGGCCCCAGTGAGTATGCCACGTATCTGCTTACCATCCCCGAGAATCTCAATATAGCGACGACCGGTTAGCTACAATGCGAATATTATTATTGGGACCGAAGGGACAGGTTGGCTGGGAATTGCAGCGGATGCTGATCTGCCTGGGCGAAGTCACTAGTGCTGGGTATCCAGAGCTAGATATGGCTCGACCGGATGCTATCCGGACCTGTATCAGGAGGGTTCAGCCGCAAATGATTGTGAATGCCACCGCCTACACCGATGTGGATCGGGCGGAGTCCGAGCCGGAAAAGGCGTTTGCCATCAATGGGGTAGCCCCGGGGGTTTTGGCTGAGGAGGCCAGGGCAATCGATGCGGTTCTGGTCCATTACTCGACGGACTATGTGTTCAACGGAAAGAAGGGCGCCCCGCATGCAGAAGAAGATGCGCCTGATCCTCTCAATGTATATGGCAAAAGCAAATTGCAGGGCGAACGCGCCATTCAGCAAGCGGATATTCCATTTTTCATCTTTCGGACCAGCTGGGTCTACGGAATGCGCAGAAAGAACTTCGTGACAAAGGCATTGGACTGGGCACAACGACAGCCCCATCTGAACATCGTGGATGATCAAATCGGAAACCCTACCTGGTGCCGCATGCTGGCGCAACTAACCACTCAGGTTCTGCTCCTGGCATGCCAGAATGGGAAGGACTGGTTGAGCCAAAGGAAGGGGCTTTATCATCTGGCAGGTGGCGGGTTTGCCAGCCGGTATGATGTCGTTCGGACGATACTTGCGAATCTGCCCCGGGACTATCCGCTGACCGCTAGGAGTATCTCCCCTGCATCAACACATGAATTCGTGAGTTCGGCAGAACGGCCTCTGTTTTCGGCGCTTGATACGACAAAATTTACGCGGTGCTTTGGAGTTGAGATTCCCGCCTGGGAGACTTGTCTGAAACTAGCCCTTGCCGATTTCTTTGAGACAAAAATCCATCGTGAGATAAATTACATCTGAGATGCCCAATATGCTTTCCATCATCATAGTCAGTTGGAACACCGCGGAGTTGTTGGAGAATTGCATTGCCTCCATCCTGGCAAATCCTTCCACTTCTCCATTTGAGATCTGGGTGGTCGATAATGCCTCCACCGACAACAGTCCCGGGATGGTGCGCGAGCGCTTCCCCCAGGTACATCTCATCGAAAACCGCACCAATGTGGGGTTTGCGCGGGCAAACAACCAAGCCCTGCAACGATGCGGTGGGGACTACATCCTCCTGCTCAATCCGGATACCCTGGTATCGCCGGGCGCCCTGCAGGCGCTGGTTGATTTTATGAATGAACATCCCGAAGCAGGAGCTGCTGGTGCCAGACTTCTCAATCCCGATAGTTCTCTACAGATCTCGAGCCATCCCCACCCGACTCTTTCCCGCGAGCTCTGGCGCCTGCTCCATTTTGACACCCTTCTGCCCTACGCCGTATATCCCACAACGAAATGGGATACAAGCCAGCCCCAGGAAGTGGACCTACTGATGGGCGCTTGCTTGCTGGTGAGAAAAGATGCCCTGGATCAGGTAGGATTTTTGGACGAGGATTACTTTATTTACTCAGAAGAGATCGACCTGTGCTATCGCATTCAACGCGCTGGCTGGCGCATTTTCTGGGTTCCGCAGGCGGAGGTGGTTCATTTTGGTGGTCAAAGCACCCAACAGGTGCCCACCGAGATGTTCCTAAATCTCTACCAGAGCAAGATCAAGTATTTTCGTAAGCATCACGGATGGCCAGGAGCCCAAATCTATAAATCGATTCTTAGGGTCGCAGCCCTTTCGCGGATTCTTCTAACGCCGTTCGTCATCTTCGAGCACTCCTCTCGCCGTCAGAAGCATCTTACGCTTGTGGATCGCTACTGGCGCTTAGTTAGGGCACTTCCGAGAATGTAACCTAAAGGCTGAACATGTGGACTAACGCTTTCATTGCGATTTCTGGAGCATTGTTATTCTTGCTGATGTTGCCCCTCGGCTATTTGTTGCTCCTAGCGGCTGGTGCAATCCGCTCAGCCTCCCCGGGGTATACACGCAATCGAACCCCATCAACCCGGTTCATGATCGTGATCCCGGCTCACGACGAAGTCAACGTAATCAAAGCCACTATAAGCCGATTGCGCGCTATGGATTATCCGGGGCATCTCTTTTCCATCCATATTGTCGCCGATCATTGCTCAGACAACTCCGCAGAAGTTGCCAGGCGTGCAGGTGCAGTGGTGCATGAGCGCAATGAGGGTCCACGAACTGGCAAAGGAGCTGCTCTTTCGTGGTTTTTCCAAAGCATTCTCCGAAAAGAGCAATGTGATGCTGTCGTGATCTTCGATGCAGATACCCGGGTTGACCCCGAGTTCTTGCGCGTGATGGACTGGCGGTTGGCAAAAGGAGATCAGGTGATTCAGGGGCAGCATGTCATCAGCAATCATGAGCAGGGTTGGTTTCCAGCCCTCACCTGGGCAATGTTCTTGATTGACAACCGTTTTCAAAATTTGGGGCGTTCTAATCTTGGTTGGTCGGCTAAAAATATGGGTGATTCGATATGCTTTCGTGTGGATGTCCTGCTTCAACTAGGCTGGGGCGAAGGGCTAACCGAAGATTATCATCTGCGGCACAAACTTCTCCTGACCGGCATCCGGATCGCGTATGAACCCGGTGCCATTGGCTGCGGTGAAGCGCCTGTCACCTGGTCGCGGGCCCGTGCACAACGCGCCCGGTGGTTACGTGGCACCCGCGACACCAGCCAACAATTCGTAAAGCGCCTGCTCATCGAAGGGGTGAAAAAACGCGATATGGCTGTGCTGGACGGAGCGCTTCAAGCCAGCTTTCCCTCCTACTCGACGATGAGCGTCCTGGGTCTGGTTGCATTGATAATCCAAGTATTGACCAATTCTTTCATGAGACAGACCTTCCCATCGGCTCTCGTTGGCGCGTGGGCTGCTATAGTAGTCATGCTGTTGATTTACCCACTGGCTGGATTAGCCCTGGAACGTGCGCCTGCCAGAGCGTATATCGCCATTCTTCTGGGGCCATATTTTGTCGTCTGGCGAACGTGGCTGGCATTCATGTCACGCTTTGGACGAAAACAGGTTACCTGGATTCGGACGGAACACGGCAAGCTGGATTGAAAGCGAACCCACAAGGCGACCGGAAACATCGCGATCGGTCTCTGATGCAGCTTTGCACTGCCTGTTACAAAACCGGGCTGACTGCGTCATGATGATAGTATTGGCCCGGGTTTCTCTGCCACAAACCTACCAGAATCTTGCACCGATCGGTCTCACGCTCGTCGAAAGGCATCTGCAATGAAATTAAGTGCTCATACGGTTGGTGAAATTGACAATAACATTTACCGGATTCAGAGTGATCTATGGATTTGAACAAGTATATCTTCCCAATACGTAAATGGTGGTGGCTGTTGCTGACTTCAACCGTGGTAGCTATTATTTTTAGCTCCCTTAGTATCCTCCGTCAGCCTGCAGTGTACCAGGCCCGCACTACCCTTATGATTGGCACGACCATCAACGATCCCAACCCTTCCAATAACGAGTTCATCTTAGGTCAACAACTGGCTGCCACTTACGCTGATCTAGCCAACCGTGAGATTGTGCGCACCGCAACAATGGAAGCCCTGAACATAAATCGATTGCCAGAATACTATGCCCGGGCGATACCAAACACTCAATTGCTTGAAATCGCTGTTAACGACACCAACCCGGAACGTGCACAGATAGTCGCCAATGAATTAGCAGCGCAACTGGTCGTTCTCAGTCCCACCAGCCCTCAACCTGAGGACCAGGCACGGCAGGAATTCATTAATGGACAGTTGAACAATCTCGAAGTGCAGATTCAAGAGACCGAAAGCGAAATTGAGAGGCTGCAGGAAGAACTGGGCAGTCTAATCAGCGCCCAACAAATTAGTGACACGCAGGATCAAATTTCCGCCTTACAGTCGAAGCTGAACACAATGCAAAATCAATATGGGGACTTGTTGGCTAACACTCGGCAAGGGGCGGTCAACACACTGACTATCATCGAATCAGCTTCATCCACATCCAGGCCCATCGGGCCAAGCAAGGGATTGACGATCCTGCTGGCAGCGGTCATCGGATGTGTTCTTGCCGCCGGTACAGCCTATCTGCTCGAATACCTGGATGACACTGTGAAATCTGCAGACCATGTGGAGCGCTTGTTCTCAGCCCCTATTATTGGCCGTTTTTTTGAGCAAGAAGACGGAAAGAATGAGCAAAACCGGTTCTATGATGCCGACGACTTGCGACATCCGATTGCCGACGCGTTCCGCGGTTTAAGGACGAATATTGAAATGCTCCAGGCAGCTCGACCCCTGAAGACCATTCTCGTCACCAGCGCAGATGTCGGAGATGGAAAGACCTCCGTGGCGGCCAACCTGGCCCTGTCCCTTGCTCAGAGCGAAAAAGAAGTGATCCTGCTGGACGTCGACCTTCGGCGACCGCGCGTCCATGAGTTCTTTGAGCTGACCAACGACCGGGGATTGGTTGACCTGCTTTCGGGCCGTGCCACCATCAGCGATGTGCTTCGAGTCAAAAAAGATAGAAAAGTATCCGTGATCACCTCTGGTGATCCGCCTCCCAACCCCACCGAGCTCCTGGCCTCTCAGAAAATGAACCAGCTGCTGTCCCAGTTAGAAGGAACCGCCGACGTTGTGGTCATTGACGGGCCTCCTTTCATTGTTGCCGATGCCACCGTCATGGCCTCAAAGGTGGATGGAGTTCTGCTGGTCGTCAGACCAGGGCATACGCGTCGATCCCTGGCTCGAGGAGCTTCCGACCAGCTCAAGCTGGTCGGAGCCAAAATCCTTGGCGTCGTTCTCAACCGCATCCCTCTGCGCGGCGCAGATTATTACGCCGGCAAAAGCTATGCCTATACCTATTATATGAGTGACTACGGGACCGACCGCGAAGGCAGAGAAAAGAAAATCGTCTCGCCTTATCCTAAAAAAGTCACCGATCTGATCAAGCATCTCTTCGAAGCTGTTTTCAAACTTAGCCCCAAGTAACGCTTTCACCAAGCTTATTGGGTCACAAGGCGAGGTTACCAAGACCTCGCCTTTCTTTTATTAATCGACCTCGCTCAAACAAGTGAAATTTCCGATTGCGTGCCTTAGAACCAGAGTTTGAACGTCTTGATTTCGAATGGCCGGATCGCGAATTCTAGTTCATTCCCTTGAAAGGTAACGGGTGCTTCATCCTCTTCCAGAAGATTACATTCCATGGCTTTGCGAACGGGTTGTCCGAACGCGATCGTTACGGCATTGCTGCGATATTGCTTGCATTCATAGACCCGTACGATCCAGGCGTTCTCGTCCTCCGCCTTCTTGACCGTCTCAAGGACGACATGATCGGTATCCACCTCCGCCCAGCCAAAAGACGCTGGAAGATCTCCCCCCAGATTAGCAGGCACCAGCCGAGCCATCAAAGGATCATTGAGAGCGCAGGCTTCTTGAATGACCTTGCTCTCACGCCAGGATCCAGCATGTGGCAGCAGGCTATACGTGAATTCATGCTTTCCCTGATCAGCCGTCGGATCGGGCTCCGTGGGCGAACGATGCAATGTGATACGAAGTACATTATCTTTCACATCGTAACCATATTTACAGTCGTTGAGGAGCGCCACGCCGTAATTCCCTTCAGACAGGTCTGCCCATTTATGAGCTGGATTCTCAAAGTGTGCCATATCAAGAGAGGTATTCCAATGCGTAGAACGCTCAATACTGCCAAATTGGATATCGTATGTCGCGCGGGTCGCGCGGACATTCACCGGAAAGGCAGCCTTTAACAAGATCTGGTGCTCGTGCCAGTCCAGCTCGGTTCGAAAGTCGATGCGCGGGGAGTCGCGGTAGATCGTCAAACGCTGGCGAATGGTTGTATTGGCGAAGCGCCACGTTAAGCACAGTACTCCACGTAGTGGACCAGACTCTTCGACCTCAGCCTCCACGAGATTCTCCACCACGCGCATCTTATCCTGATAGAAGAGATCGATCTCCCAGGCTTCGCCGCTGATAGAGCGATCTTCAAAGATCTGGAGTATATTGCCGGGCGCGGACAAGACCTCACGGCTGTTGCGCTTATCGAATAAAGAGGTCATGTGACCTTGTTCATTCAGGGTGAGACGATAGTAGCGGTTTTCCAGGAATGTCAGAGTAACACTGAGCGCATCAGGATCAGTATGTTCATCAGAAAAAGGGATAAGCTGAAAGGCTCGATATCCCAGCGATGGACTAGAGTCAACTTCGAATAGCAAGCCCGATGCAACAACTTGAGGCGGTGATAACCTCCCATCTTCCATCGGCAAGGCCTTGCCTGCTAATGATTCAGACCATGGCAGTTCGAGCAATCCACCTCGCGTCCATGCCAGTGGATTAAAGACGAGAATCGATTCCTCGTCGGTGTGGATGCGGCTGATCAGAGCATCCTGGGCTCTGACAAGCGCCGTCTGCCCGATCTCTTCGACACGGGCGTAATCCGCGCGGCAATCCTCGAACACTTGGGGGATCGAGGTGCCGGGCAGGACATCATGGAACTGGTTGTGCAGGATGATCTCCCAGCCACCGTTCAATTCACTTTGAGGATAAGCCGCTTCGCCTGCCAATGTATCGGCGAGAGAACAGAGCCATTCGGCGTCGTGATAAAGTCTCTCGGCGCGGCGATTCGCACGCTTGTTATAGGCTTGCGACGTGTATACACCTTGCACAGCTTCAAGATATAGCTCTCCATCCCAGACCGGTATCTGTTTGTCCTTGATACGTTCCGCCAGCCGGTCAAAATATGGCTCGACCTTGCCGATGTGAACGCGGGGGATACCAGGGAGGTCTGTCTGAGCACGGATCGATTCGAGCATCTCCCGCGTGGGACCGCCACCTCCATCCCCCCAGCCGAAAGGCATCAACAACTCGGTATTGACATCTTTTTGACGGTAATGCTCCCAGGCTGTTTTCACATCGTAGGGGTTGGCAAGCCCGTTGTAGTTGTAATGATTCTTGATTGTCTCGCCGGGAGCGGTAAAGAATGTGACCAGAACCTCCGATCCATCCATCCCGCGCCAGAGAAAAGTATCATACGGAAAACGATTGAACTTACTCCAATGGATTGAGGAAGAGGCAAAATATTCCATCCCGCTCTTCTTCATGAGCTGAGGGATCACCCACGAGAAACCGAACGTATCTGGCATCCAAAGCACCTTGCAATCAAGACCAAATTCTCGGCGAATAAAGCGCTTGCCAAACAGAACCTGACGGACAAGAGCCTCAGCTCCGACCAGGTTGGTATCACTCTCCACCCACCAGCCACCCGTGACTTCCCACTCCCCTGAGGAGACCTTTTCTTTGATTCGGGCATAAAGCTCCGGGTCATCCTGCTTGACGAATTGATACAGCTGCGGCGAGGAGTGTATATATCGAAATTCAGGATATTGCCGCATTAGATGCAGCATAGTCGAGAATGTGCGGCGTGCCTTCTCCCGGGTATGATGACTCTGCCACATCCAGGCCATATCAATATGCGAATGACCGATGGCATTCACGGAGGGCTTGATCTCACCCACCTGCAATTCCTTCAGTCCTTCAGTTAATTGCTCTAGGGCCTCAGCCACAGAAGCATAGTAAGACGGAGAACCCGGTTGGAAGAAGTCAACCGTGATAAACACGCGATTGAGCAGATTAAGCAAACCGGTGCGACGCAGGTCATGTTCATCAAGCTGTTGGATAGCCTGGAGTAAAGTATTCGTCAGATAATAGAAGTGCTCGGCCGGCTGGTCGATCTTGATGAGAGCAGCTTCCTTAAAGCGGCGCTGAGGCGGCGTGACATAGATGCCATTCCATGCCCGCAGGGCGACGGTGATCTGGTCGAGCTGGGCGTACTCCGGCGGTAACCAGGCTTCTTCATGCCAGACGTCAATGGCTTGTAATGGAAAACCGTTTATATAGAGCTGCGTCTCAGCCGTCGAGGCATATCCATCACGGGGACCCACGATGAAGCGCAGAATCACCTTTTCGTCGCGCCAATCCCCGGGGATTGGCACCCGGGCGCGGAACCAGGCGATTTTGTCATAACCACCCCACAACGCACCGAGCGGGAAATCGTTCCAGGCCCGGTCATCGAAACCCGGTGCCTGCGCACCGGGGCAGTCGCTTTCAATGTACTTGAATTGAAGGATATCGCGTCGCTCGCGGTGAATGCTGGCTTTAATTTCTTTGAGCTGCTTTTGGATCTTACCAACAGTGAAAAACATGGGTGCCTCCATTCAGAATCATTGTTGCTCAGACCTGAAACGGCCGCGATCATTAAAGAACACCAGCGCCGCCCTCATCAGGGTGCTACTCAAAGGCCGGCGCTCGGAGCGGTGTGTTATTCAAAAAACTCCTCTTCGAGCATGGCACACAGCACGTGGAAGATGGGCAGGTGGCGTTCCTGGATAAGCGTTGTATCGTTCGCAGGGACGCGGATACAAACGTCACATAGCAGCTTCACCTTCCCGCCCGTTCGACCTGTCAAGCCAATCGTGCGAATTCCACGCGCGCGCGCAACTTGCATGGCACGGATGACGTTCATGGAATTTCCGGAGGTGCTGATCCCAATGAGTACATCACCTTCCCGCCCGTACACATAGACCTGCTGGGCATAGACCATGTCAGCAGCCGTATCGTTGGCAATAGCGGAAAGTAGTGCGGTCTGGCTGACCAGGGAAATGGCTGGCAGCCCACCCTGTAAATGGTTAGCAAGGTAATTATCGTCCTCAGGATTCATAGATATCAGCTTCTCACGCGTCTCCTGTGAGACAGGACGTTTGAGCAGATATCCTTTCATTAATTCTCCCACAATGTGCTCCGCGTCCGCGGCGCTACCACCGTTGCCGCAAGTCAACACCTTGCCACCGCCTCGATAGCAATCACGCAAGACATTGAATGCAGCCTCGATATCCGAAGCACAAACGTCCAAGCCGGGATACGAAAAAATAAGCTGTTGAATTCGCTTCATGATTCCTTCAAATGCTCCCGCGCCCGATCGAAGAAGTCCGGTTTGCCAAAACTACCCGATTTCAGGACAAGTATTCTGGGTGGATCGTTCAAGGACAGACAGGACGGCAAGCCGGGCTGGATCTCCTTCCAGACGCGCATTCCGTTGACTCCCAACCGCGCGCAGACGGCCGCCGACGTCTCGCCTCCGGCGACGATCAGACGGTTCTGGCCCGTGTCCGTTAGCACCCGCGCCGTCACTTCCGCCAGCGCCCCGGATACCAGCCGCGAGACATCGGTCCTTGAAAGCGAATGAGCCAGACCAGTCCGCCTTGCGGACTCCAATGCCTCCGGATCATTTGGCGAGTGGAGAATCGTGTCGTTGCCTATACGCAGACCGGTAGAGATTGCCTTTGATAGGCTGGTTATGTGGGATTCTCGTCTCTCCGAGTTGAACAGACAAGCCGTGTCCATGACAAAGCATGCCGTCCTGTTCTGCTTCAGGTGTTCGATTTGGGCGCCGGTCTGAGGCATCAGGCTGCCAGCCACGATCAGAACGCCCAGGTCTTTGAGAGGTGGCAGATGCTGGTTATGCTCGCGGACCGTTGGTGGGCCCCAGACAGCAGGCAGCTCCTCGGCGATCGCAGAACTCCCACAAAGCACCGGCTCGTCATGAACAGCCTGCGCGATGGTCGCCAGAGAGGACGGTCCGGTCACATCCAGGATCAAGTACTGGCATTCTGCACGTCTGCGCTTGATTTCATCACGCAGCGTTATGACTCCCCGCTCGACAACCGTATGTGTCACAAGCCCAACCTTGCGCTTCGTCTGCGATTGCAGAATGCCGGCCAGATCCGAGCGCGTCATGGGATGGATGGGGTCGCGGCGGAACTCCGACTCCTCGAGCTTCTTTCCATGGACATAGTGAATGCCATCCACCGTTGTTCGTCCATTCTTGGGGAAGCCAAGCACGACAATGGCAAATTCCAGCCCGAGAGCATCGAGCATGGCGTCGAACTCTGCGCCGATGTTGCCACGGAAGACGGAGCACGTCTTCTTGTAAAACTGGCGGCAGCCCGCCTGCTGCAATGCGCGCGTTGCTGCAAACACCTTGTCATACGCGACTTCGGGCGCATCAAGCCGTGAGTTGGTATCCAGGATTGAAATATCCGGCGCACTCAAATCCGCTGTTGAGATGGCAAAACTGGCTGCATCTTCAAAAGAATAAACATGCGTCAAGTAACCGGACTTGGCGAACATGATACCGATGTCGTTGGAGCCGGTCACATCGTCGGCGACTACTCCCATTCTCATAGTGGCCACTCCCGCCGCGGCCGGTAACCAGCGTTTTCCAGAAAATCCGTCACCGTGGAAGCGGGCAGCGCGCGCAACTTGAGCCCCGCACTGAGAGCGGCGATCGCCATGCGACAAACGAACTCCAATGTTTGCAAGCTCATGAGCGCTTCTTGAACAGACGTATCATAAACCAGCACGCCATGATTATCCAAAAACAAGATATTGGCCCGCCTGGCTTTGGCGCGCACAGCCTCGCCTAGCTCGGGCGAACCCGCATGAAAGTAACCTACGTGCTCCACGCGCTCGAGGTAGTACATATCTTCGATAAACAAATCCGCCGGAATCTGCATATCCGAGCAGGCAACCAGGGTGCTGTAAAACGGCGAGGCATGCAAAACCGCGCCAATCTCAGGACGCTGCTCGTAAATGGCACGGTGCATGGGCGTTTCCTTGGAGGGCTTGCGATTTTTCGAGAGCGGACCATCGAGGGAGCACGCGACAAAATCGTCATCCCCCAGCTCTCCGAGGCGTGTGCCGCTGGCGGTGATGAGATAACTATCAGGGCTCAGACGGGCGCTGATGTTCCCGGCGTTGCCCCATGCCAGGTCATTTTCCAGCAGATAACGGCCGGCAGCCTGAAGTCCTTTGCGAGCTTCGTTCACGTCCATTTCAGACTCCTCCAGGGAGCGATAGATCAAGGTAGATGAGGTCTGTGTTCCAACCCGAGATCTCCATCTGCCGTTCGCGGGCAGGGACGTCCGTCCACGTCGCTTTTACCATGCGGCTTTCTCCAGGGAGGAGACAGAAGTAGTTATCATCGAAATAGAGATAACCAGAGGCGGTCAGGTCACGTGAATCCTCTAACCAGACGAACATGGCTGCGGTTTTCCCACTGTTGGTCAAAGTCAATAGCCTTTCATGCTCTGTGCCAGATGACGTCACCTGCAAGGTTGCCGGAGCACACTCCAGCAGAGGAGCCAGGGTCGTAGTGCGGCTGAACACGTAGCGGTTGTGGCAAAATGAAGTGCCATCCGAATCAAACAGTTGCAGATCCAGAAAGAAGACCTCATCCGGGATGGCGGAAAGCCATTCCTGGATCGCAGCGAGTCTTGCCGAACAGTTGGCGCCAAAGGAAACAACTTCTGCCCGCTCAGCGTACACGCTGCCGTCCGTTCCCATGAGCCGCATCTGGAGTGTCGCATCCGAAAAAGATCGCTCGTGCGAATTGCTGACCCATGCTTCCGCCTCGAACTGCTCCCAATCCCCCCAGGCTGAGGTAGCGAATCTGGCTGAGAGGAGCAAGGGAGCATAGGCGCGGCCGACAGTGTAATAAGAAGGTTTCGGCCGGGCATAGTAATCTACTGCCGATGTGCAAGCCGCCATGGGATAGGGCTCGTTGAATTGCCAGGGAAGCGTGCCGCTGTTGTGATATTTCCGACGCCTATCGGACTCCAGGGCGTAGCGCAGGCCGTCCGCCTGCGTGAACTGCGTGGCGCGGACCAGCTCCTCTATACTCTGCAATTTTCCGAAGGTCTTATCCCACATCGGTCGCTTGACCCACCACGCACCCCGGTGGAACCAGACTGGATTATCCAGGTCCACGGGCCATTGATGCTCTTTCTTCATTGTGGCATTCAGCGTGCGAGGGTTAGTGATGCCCTCCACGCCAAATTCACTGTGCAGCAGCGAGGCACCCTGGTTGTATAACGCATAATGCTCGGTCGCGCCCTGGTATTCCCAGGGTCCATGGATGTCATGCAGAGCCGTCGGATCACTGGCGATCAGTTCCAGGGTATTGCCGAACACATGTCCAGATGGCGATGTGGGCAACCAGAGGCGGTCGGGATCCAGCCGCTCGACAATGGTTTTGAGTGCCGCCAGAACGGGATGCGTACTATTTAACGGCAGCTCCCTCTCACCTGAGAGCTCGTTGCCACCGCACCAGATCACCAACGAGGGATGATTACGTTTGCGAGGGACGATGTACTCGGCAGCCTCTGCGACTAATTGAATGTATTCGGGAGAGGTAGAAGGGATGTTGTCGATGCCAGAGCTGGACTGAATGAATTCCTGCCAGACCATGATACCCAGCCGGTCGCATTGCTCGTAAAAGGCTTCCTTTTCGATCAGCCCACCCCCCCAGATGCGTAGCAGATTGACATTTGCGCGCTTCGCCAGTGTCAGCAGGCGCTCGAGCTTCCCCTGTTGGGGAACACTGTACATCACATCCATCGGCACCCAGTTCCAACCCTTGGCATAGACCTTGCGCCCGTTCACGACAAACGTGTAACCCAGCGCATCGGGAGCGGCGGTTTCATTGAAAGCAAGGCTCACCTGGCGGACGCCAAACGTGACGGTGCGGGCAGCTGAAACATTATCATGCTGTTCTGTGTGATCTGTGGACGGCACGACGATCCGCACGTCTGCCTCATAAAGGTCCTGGTCTCCGCACCCATTCGGCCACCACAGGCGAGGCTGCACGATCTCAAGGCATGTTTCCAGGCGCGTTTGCCCTGGCTCCAGCTCGTGGGAAATCCGCTCGCTTGCCACGACCGCTCCCCCATCAGCCTGGCGCAAGGTCACTTCGAGAACTATTGAAGTTTGAATTAACGAATCGAGCGCAACGGTCACAAAGATATCAGCGCGCTGAAAGTCTGGCTCGAGCCTCGGGCGAACGAAAACATCATCGAGGCGGACCGGACCGGAGACTTCCAGATAGACATCGTCCCAGATCCCGAGGTGGACCATGCGCGGGCAAAAATCCCACCAGTAATTCATGCGCGTCTTGACAGTTTTCACGCGACTTGTGCGACCCACCTGTGGCTCTTCCATGGGCGCAGGCTCCATCACAACTGCCAGAATGTTCTCTGCCTCAAAGTAAAGTTTGTCGGTCACCTCGAACACGACAGGCGTAAACATACCGGTATGCCTGCCCAGGCTCTCACCATTCAAGAAAAACTCCGCCTGATAATCCACGCCCTCAAAGTGAAGCTGGATCCGTTTTCCTTTCGTATCCTCGCCGACGACAAACGACTTTTTATAGAGCCAGGTGCGCTGCGGAATCCATTCACTGAGCAGGCTGTTGCGGTCAATATACGGGTCGGGGATTTCTCCCAGCATCCACAAATCATAATGGGGGCAGCCCGGGACGGAACCGGTTCGCCAGTGACGCCTGTCGCCACTGCCCGGAAGATGCGAGCCGCGCCAGCGCCAGTCCTCGCCATAGAAGTCTTTGAAGATCCAGTCGCTGCCGTTGAGCGATATGCGCTTACTCATCCAGCCACTCCAGCAGATTCCTTTCGGTCACGGGTTGTGCCGGGTCGCTTGGGATGTGGAAGGTCTTGAGTTCAGCAGCACCGAAGTCCGACTCGATGACACGTCCCAGCGCGGGCAATTGGATTTGAGCGAGTGCGCTCGCCCCACCGGTCTCGTAGGCGCGCAGGATCCAGCCATCGCCATCCTCTGCCTCCTTCAGCACGGTGACCATGACGTTTTCCGGCTTGACCGAGATGAATGAATCGGACTGAGGCAGCTGACCGTCGGGGTGGAACGTCCCAAACAGAGGGATCGGCGGCTGGTTCAGCTCGGCAGCCCGGCGCGCCGTCCCGGCGTTCTCCCAGCTACCTGCATGCGGAAATAATGTATACCGGAAGCGCTGAATTCCCTGGTCAATGAAGGCGTAGTGCTGATCCGGTTCGAGGACAGCCGGGATATGGTGAGCATAGGCTGGGCTGCGCAATACAGTCATGCCAATGTCACGCACGTTCACGTCCAGGCTATATTTGCCATCGTTGAGCAGGCTAAAGCCGTAGGGAATCTCTTTGTCACGAGAGACACCCGAGACATCCACCCAGGACTGTCCTGGCTCCTCTTCCCCATTGGCAAACCGTTCGGTGTGCCCGTAGGGGATCTCGTGGGTGATCTTCATGAACTTGACGTTGACCGGGAAGCGCAGCTTGAGCATCTTGAGTTTTTCATGCCAGTCCACCGTCACGCTGACGTCGATCTGATTACGGTCAGGGTACATTGCGAAGTCCTGGATCAGCTTTGAGGATTCGTAGCAGCTGGTTACGCGGATAACCGACTTGACCGGTCCGTGCTCTACCAGACGGACCGTCGCAGCTTTGAAGGTGCCAACCACCTGATCCCATTTGAAAACGTTATGTCCCCAGGTGTCGGCAGGGTCGTCGAGCACCACCGGCAACGCCGCGGGGCCCGAGAAGACCTCTATCTCCTCGCGCTTGTCACGCAGACTGGCGATACAGCCAGTAGCAGGATCGAACTCTAGACGCAAGCGGTCATTTTCCAGGACACGATCTGACGACTCTACGCTGGCCTGTGCTGGGTTGGCTTGTGCATCCTGGGATGATAAGAGCAGCCGGTACGTGCGGTAGCCCAGAGCAGGGAGATCAGCCGTAAAGCAGAGGCGGCTGCGACCGGCGGTCGTTGTGGATTGAACACCCTGGTGCGGGATGATCACTCCGGCTTCATCCATGAGAACCATATCTGGTTTCAAACGCGAGGATTCGATTTCGACATTTGCTTTTAGCGGCCAGGTCAGTGGGTTAAAGACGACCAGCGGACGGGCATCCTCGTCCTGGGGGATACGAATATTCCAGGCGATAGACTGGGCTGCCTGATTCAAGGCACGTCCGGCGATGGTGAGCGCCTCTCCATAGGCATCGCGGGCATCGTCGTAGGCAGCTTCCAGGCTGGTGCCAGCCATAATGTCGTGGAACTGGTTGAAGAGCACATGCTTCCAGGCGCGGGTGAATTCATTCTTGTAACTCTCCGATTGCTGGGTCCAGATCCCCGCCGCTACCGACAGCTTTTCCGCCGCCAGTAGACGGTTCTCTGCCTGGCGGTTCCAGCGCTTGATGCCGGAATGCGCCGCGTAGCAGCCGCTGGCGTGGTGCTGCAGCTCGCTCTGCACTACCGGGATCGGCCAGCCCTTCCTTTCGGCAGCCTGGAAGAATGCCTCTGGCGTAGAAAAAACAAGGCGCGCCGGGAATTCAGGGTCGGCATCCAGGCTATGGACGCTCTCAAGGTTGGCAATGGTGGGTCCGCCACCGTGGTTGCCGACACCGTAGAAGCACATGAATTCGTCTACGGGAGCTTTCATTTCATCGGCGCAGCGTCGAGCGTGCGT
>DATHTH010000226.1:0-3310 GCA_035463495.1 Anaerolineales bacterium
GGCGCAGGTGTACGTGCTGAAGAAGGAAGAAGGTGGTCGGCACAAGGCGTTCTTCTCCGGCTACCGCCCGCAGTTCTACATCCGGACGATGGACGTCACGGGCAACATCACGCTGCCGGAAGGTGTGGAGATGGTCATGCCGGGTGATGATGTCAACCTGACGGTGGAGCTGATCGTGCCGGTTGCCTTGGAGCAGGGTTCCAAGTTCGCCATCCGCGAAGGCGGCCTCACAGTCGGCGCCGGCGTCGTGACGAAGATACTCGAATAGGTGAATTCATGACGAAGCAAAAGATCCGCATCCGGCTCAAAGCCTACGACCATCGTGTCCTGGATCAGTCTGCCAAACGCATTGTGGAGACAGCTGAACGCAGCGGCGCTCATGTAGTTGGGCCAGTACCCTTGCCAACAAAGCTCGAACGGTTTACAATTCGCCGTTCGACATTCATCGATAAAGACTCGCATGAGCATTTTGAGATTCGCACTCACAATCGTTTGATCGATGTTCTGGATCCAGACTCGAAAACGATCGATATGTTGATGCGGCTCAATTTGCCGGCGGGTGTCGATATCGAAATCAAAATTTAATTGGTCGTTACTGGAGAGTAGAGACTGGAAGATTATCTCTACTCTCTAATTTCGACAGCGCAAGAACGGACCTGCTCGGGAGCACAAAAAACTGAGCGTCCCGCCAGACCGTTTACTGCGCTGCCTGGAGATGATGCAGTCGAAGCCCCGACTGACAGTCTCAATAAATTCTTTGTAAGGAGAAAACCGAGTATGTTAAAAGGGCTTATTGGAAAGAAGATTGGCATGACCCAGATCTTCGATGAGCAAGGCGTCGCGCATCCCGTGACAATCATCGAAGCTGGGCCATGTTACGTTACCCAGGTACGCGATCAAGAGCGTGACGGGTATCAGGCGGTCCAGCTTGGCTATAGCGAGATTCACCCCAAGAAATTGGCATCTGGTGAATTGGGACATTTGAAGGCCAATGGATTACCTCCCATGAAGTTTTTGCGTGAGTTTCGTTCAAAAGAAACTGTCAGTGTGGGCGACAAGCTGACGGTGGATATCTTTGCCGTCGGTGAGAATGTGGACGTGGTCGGCACCAGCAAGGGCAAGGGATTTGCTGGCGCGGTCAAGCGCCACCACTTCAAAGGCGGCAAGAAGACCCATGGGCAGTCTGATCGTCATCGCGCCCCCGGCTCGCGCGGTGCCGGTACAACACCGGGACGCGTCTATAAGAACTCACGCGGCCCCGGCCACATGGGCAACGAGCGCGTCACCGTCCAGGCGTTGAAAGTCGTGCTGGTGGACCCAGAGCGCAATCTGCTTGGTATTCGTGGGGCAGTTCCCGGAGGCAAGGGCGGCCTGGTCGTGATCAAAGAGGCTCGCAAGCAGTAACTGCTGGCGATATCGGAGCTAAGTAACCATGAAAGTAGATGTTCTCGATCTGGAAGGCAAGAAGCTGCGCGAGGTGGAACTCCCCGCCGCGATCTTCGAAGCCCCCATTAATGTAGATTTGATGCACCAGGCGTACGTCCGCCAGATGGCAAATGCGCGGCTTGGTACGCACGAGACCAAAGTCCGCAGCGAAGTTTCCGGTGGTGGTGCAAAGCCGTGGAAGCAAAAGGGCACCGGGCGCGCGCGCCAGGGTTCCCGCCGCGCCGCGCAATGGGTGGGTGGCGGACGCATCCATACCCCGCATGTCCGCAGCTATGAGCAGCGCATGCCGAAGAAGATGAGGCAGGCTGCCCTGCGATCGGCGCTGTCTGCCAAGGCAGCGGAAGCCGGTATCGTGGTGATCGACGGGTTTTCTCTCTCGGAAGCCAAGACGCGTGTCATGGTGGATGCGCTGCGTAAGCTCGTCGGCGATTCCACTGCCTTAGTCGTCTTGCCGGAGAAGGATGATGCCTACCAGATGGTCACACGGACCACGAACAACCTCTCGGAAACGAAAGTGTTATTGGCTGGTTATTTGAATATCCGTGACCTGTTCGGGTATGACAAGCTGATCCTGCCGGAGAAGGCATTGGATGCCCTGGTGGCGAACTTAGGATAGGAGAAGAGATGACGACGATTTACGATGTCCTTCGCCGCCCTCTGGTAACCGAAAAGTCGAGCTACCAGTCCGGTAAATTGAACCAGTATTCCTTTATCGTTTCGGATACTGCTACGCGTACGCAGGTCAAGGACGCCATCGAAACGCTGTATGACGTCAATGTAGTGCGTGTAAATGTACTTAATGTTCCTCCAAAACGGGGCCGCCGCCTTCGCAGCCGCCGCTTGCTCATCCGCAAGCCGGCGTATAAGAAGGCTGTCGTCACCCTGGCTGAGGGACAGAGACTTGAAATCTTTGAAGGGGTGTCCTAATGGCAGTCAAAAAATATAAACCGGTAACACCCGGCACTCGCGGGATGACCGGTCATACCTTTGAAGAAATTACCAAGACCAAGCCCGAGCGCTCCCTGCTCGTGCCTCTGCGCAAGAGCGGTGGTCGCAACGTTTATGGTCGTGTCACCGTCCGCCATCGCGGCGGTGGACATCGCCGCTTTATCCGCATTGTGGATTTCAAGCGCGATAAGCGCGATATTCCTGCGAAGGTGGCGGCAATCGAATATGACCCGAACCGGACTGCCCGGCTGGCGTTGCTGAACTATGCTGATGGCGAGAAGCGTTACATCGTTGCCCCGATCGATCTCAAGGTCGGAGATAGCGTCATGGCAGGCGCGGGAGCCGAGATCCGCCCCGGGAATTCGCTTCCGATCGCCAACATCCCCGTTGGTACGATGATCCACAACATCGAGGTCAAAGAAGGTCGCGGCGGGCAGATGGTCCGTTCTGCCGGTGGTGCCGCGCAGCTGCTTGCCAAGGAAGGCGATTTTGCGCAGGTTCGTATGCCGTCCGGCGAGGTTCGCCTGATCCGCCAGGTCTGTTATGCGACCATCGGTCAGGTTGGAAACCTCGACCACGGCAATGTCAAGCTCGGTAAGGCAGGGCGCAAACGCCACAAGGGCATCCGTCCGGCGGTGCGAGGCTCTGCTATGACCCCGCGCGACCATCCACACGGCGGTGGTGAAGGTCGCCAGCCGATCGGTCTGCCGGGTCCGAAAAGCCCGTGGGGTAAACCCACACTGGGCCACAAGACCCGCCGCAATAAGAAGACCGACCAGTATATTGTGCGTCGTCGCAGCAAGAAGAACCGCTAGTGGATAGAGGTAAACGATGTCAAGATCATTGAAAAAGGGCCCATTCATCGAGCCCAAGCTTTTAAAGAGAATTGAAGCGATGAACCAGAAGGGCGAGAAGA
>DATHTH010000227.1:0-14325 GCA_035463495.1 Anaerolineales bacterium
GAGCTCGATCGGGCGGTGATGCTCGAGCCGCGGTCGCCGTCGGTCCGAGGTCTGCGCGGGTTGTACTTCCAGCGGATCGGAAATTTTCGCCAAGCGCTCCTCGAGTTCGAGACCGCAGCTGCTCTGGAGCCTGAAAACCCGGCATGGTTTGTCTCGGCGGGCGAGGCGCATTCGAAGACCGGAGACTTGATCCGCGCCCTGCAGGCGTACCAGACTGCGACGATCCTCGCCCCGGAAGATGCCAGTTACTGGAGATTGCTGGCGATCTTCTGCGCCCAGAACAATGTCAATGTCAGAGACGTGGGCATTCCGGCTGCCCAGAAGGCGGTGGTCCTGGAACCGGAGGATCCAGATTCTCTGGATGTGCTCGGTTGGCTGCTGTTCAGTGATGCCCGCTACGAGGAAGCCAGAAGTATGCTGAGCCGCGCTCTTAAGCTCGATCCGAATCATGCCAGCGCCCACTTTCATCTGGGGTTGTTATACCTGCAGACCGGTGATCGTGCCGTTGCACATGACTATCTGCTCCGGGCGCGTGATCTTGGGAACAGCGAAGCCGAGATGGTCTTACAGCAGTATTTTCAATAAGTCATATCTGATAAAATCCTCGCATGGAGTTTCGCCTCTTCCATATCTCTTTCTTACTTCTTCTTTGCTCGGCTTGTGCACCCGTCGCAATACCGACCCTCGCTCCTGCACAATCAGGTGATATTCTCTATCAGGAAGCCTTCGAGGACAACACAACTGGCTGGCACCGCGTGTCCAACGACAACGGCATCATGGATTACGACCAGGGCGGCTACCGGATCCTGGTGCGGCAGCCTCGACTTAACGTCTGGTCCACGGCAGAGCGGAATTTTGGCGATGTGCGCGTCGAAGCGGATGTGATCCGGCTGCATGGTCCCGACGAGAACCGTATGGGATTGATGTGCCGCTACCAGGGCGGTGATTATTACTTCTTTATTATTACCAACGATGGCTATTACGCCATCGGAAAATTCCTGGGAGGCATGACCCTGCTGCTCGGGCAGACGGAGATGCAGCCGTCCGAGGTGATCCAGAAGGGCGGTATGAACCACCTGCGTGCCGACTGCATTGGGAACACCCTGACTTTTTATGTTAACTTCACACAGATCGCCTCGGTCACTGACAGTGACTTGCCGTCTGGCGATGTGGGCTTGCTGGCAGGCTCATTCTCCGAGCCCGGCGTGGATGTCATGTTCGACCAGTTCGTGGTGATACAGCCGTAAAGACACTGTCATTGCGAGGAGCGCTCGCCGCGACGAAGCAATCTGCTGTAATGTGTCTTACGGAAATTGCTTCGCACCCCTATGGGAAATCGCCGCCGCTCGCAATGACGATCAATAATTATGAAGATTTACCTGGACACTATTGGATGCAGGCTGAACCAGAGCGAGATCGAGACGATGGCTCGCCAGTTCCGCGCGGCCGGGCATGAGATCGTCACCGCGGCAGAGGCTGCGGATATGGCTGTTGTCAACACCTGCGCGGTGACGAATCAGGCTGCATCTGATTCACGTAGCCAGATCCGCCGGATCGGTCGCGCCGGGGTAAAGGAGATCGTGGCGACCGGCTGCTGGGCAACCCTCCAAGGCGAGCAGGCTCGGGGATTACCGAACGTTTTGCGTGTAATCAAAAATGAAGAGAAAGAACATCTTGTTCCGAAGATATTAAGCCTCCCGCGCGAATCCTTTGACCTCGAACCCATTGCCCGCCAGCCTCTGCCGGGTCTTCACCGCCGGACGCGTGCCTTCATTAAAGTTCAGGATGGCTGCGATAACCACTGTACCTTCTGCATCACCACGGTTGCCCGCGGCGCGGCCCGCAGCCGCCCGGTGGCGGATGTGATCCGCGATATCCAGTCTGCTCTGGAGGGCGGCACGAAGGAAGTCGTTTTGACGGGTGTCCATCTCGGCTCGTGGGGCTATGATTTCCAGGCACACCTTCGCGATCTGATTCGAGCGATTTTGCGCGAGACAGATGTGCCGCGCCTGCGGCTTTCTTCCCTCGAGCCCTGGGATCTGGATGAGGAGTTCTTCTCGCTGTGGGGTGCTAGGTCAGGCTCGGGACGTCTCATGCCTCACCTGCACCTGCCTCTGCAAAGCGGATGCGAAGCCACGCTGAAGCGGATGGCGCGCAAGACCACACCGGCATCGTTCCGGGCCCTGGTCGCCGCGGCGCGGAACGCGATTTCCGATGTCGCCATCACCACCGACATCATTGCCGGCTTCCCGGGCGAGACCGACGAAGAGTTTGCCGAGTCTCTCGACTTCGTGCGTGAAATGGAATTTGCCGGGGGGCACGTCTTCACCTATTCCCCGCGTCCCGGCACAGGGGCAGCACGGATGAAGGGACAGGTTCAGCCTGTGTTAAGGAAGCAGCGCAATCACATCCTGCATGACGCGCTCGAAGCATCTGCCAAAGCCTATCGACAAAAATTCATCGGGCGGACCATCCCTGTACTGTGGGAGTCCACCTCTGAGATGGGGGAATGGGGCTGGCGCATGGAAGGGCTGGCCGGGAATTACCTGCGAGTCAACGCGTTTGCCTCTTCCCCGCGCTGGAATGAGATCGATCTGGTGAAAATCGAGGAATGCGATGACCATCGTATGAATGGCGTAATCCTCAATCCGGGATAAGTGTCACTAGGGCAATCGAAAGCGGGGCTGTACAATGCGTCCATTCGCGAAAAAGGAGAAGATATGACAGCTCAAATCATCGATGGAAAACAGATCGCGCAGCAGGTCCGTGAGGAAGTTGCGGCGAAGGTGGCAGAACGAACGGCAGCCGGCAAGCCGAAACCAACCCTGGCGACCGTGCTCGTAGGTGACCGCCCTGACTCGGCGGCATATGTGGCATCCAAACAGAAGGCGTGCGCCGAGCTGGGAATGGGCTCGATCAGCAAGCACGTGCCTGCCGATATCTCGCAGGAAGATCTCGAGCAGCTTATCAAATCGTTGAATGACGATAAAGCCGTGAACGGGATTCTTGTCCAGCTTCCACTGCCCTCTCACTTAAATGAAGAGCGCGTTTTACAGCTTGTCAGCATCGAGAAAGATGTGGACGGGTTCTCTCCCATCAATATCGGACGCCTGGCGCAGAAGGGGCGTGAGCCGCTCTTCGTGCCCTGTACACCCTATGGCTGTATCTACCTGCTCGAGAAGTCCGGGGTAAGGATCGAAGGCGCCAACGCGGTCGTGCTGGGCCGCTCGAACATCGTGGGCATGCCGGCCGCCCTGTTGTTGATTGGCAGGAATGCCACGGTAACCGTCTGTCACTCACGCACGAAGGATCTGCCCGGTGTTGTTCGCCAGGCGGATATTGTGATCGCCGCCATTGGGAAAACCGAGATGGTGCGCGGCGACTGGATCAAGCCCGGCGCGGCGGTCATCGACGTGGGCATCAATTCTGTTCCCGATGCCACCAGGAAAAGTGGGCACCGCCTGGTCGGGGATGTCTGCTTCGAGGAAGCGAAAGAGGTGGCAGGCTACATCACCCCGGTACCCGGCGGCGTCGGTCCCATGACAATCGCCATGTTGATGAACAACACCTTGCGAGCAGCAGAAATTCAGGATCCCTTGTAAAGCAGGCGGCTACGGTGGGCGCAGAATGTATCATTTTCTGCGCCCACGTTTTATTTCTAAGAAGATCAAGGTGGGAAAGATCAAGAGCTTCCCGTTTCTCTATAAGAAGAACCGTACAAGGAATTTAAGGTTGCAATCGGGTTCAATTCATCATAACCATGATATAAACGTATCCGTTCTGCATAGTCTGTGTTTTTCTCTGTAGTCTCACAAAAGGAGGTGGTCAGCGAAAGGAAGAGATATGAGTGTCCTTACTACCTGCTCTCTCTATTACGCTTAAATTCCTGCTCAGGAGAAGGAGAAATCTAATGAAACGGCTATCGCTCTTTGTACTTATCATTATGCTGCTGGGGATTGTTCTGGCCGCCTGTCAGCCTGCTGCACCGACCTCTATCAAGATCGGCTTGAATGTGGAGCTGACCGGCACCATCCCCGTCGTCGGAGAATCGAGCAAGAATGCCGCAGAACTAGCCGTTAAGGAAGTGAACGATGCCGGGGGACTGGATGTTGGGGGAACAAAGTACACGGTCGAGTTGCTCGTCGAAGATAATGAAGATAAAGCTGAGTCCGCTGCAGCCGCCGCGCAAAAGCTGGTCACCGCCGGAGCGCTGGCAATGGTCGGACCGAATGCAAGCCGCAACGCTATTCCGGCGTCGGTGGTAGCCGAAAGCAGCACGATGCCCATGATCAGCCCCTGGTCCACCAATCCCAGGACAACCCTGGTTGGCGATACCGCGGAAGCCAAGAAGTTCGTGTTTCGCGCCGCCTTCATCGACGATTTCCAGGGTGTGGTCGCCGCGAAGTTTGCCATGGACGAATTGAAGACTACCCAACCCGCGGTTTTGTATGATGTAGCTTCTGAGTACAACAAGGGCATCGCGGAAGTGTACAAGCGCACCCTGGAAGAAAATGGCGTTCAGGTGATAGCGTTCGAGACCTATACCACCGGCGATAAGGATTTCTCTTCCCAGCTGACCAAGATCAAGGATGCCGGGGCAGACAGCCTCTTCCTGCCCAATTACTACAGTGAAGTCCCGCTGCAGGTTCAGCAGGCTCACAAAGTCGGTTTTGACGGCGTGATCCTGGGCAGCGATTCCTGGGGAAATATCGAGCTGGTGAGTCTCTGCGGCACGGAATGCGAGGGTTATTACTTCACCACCCATTACGCTGCCGATATCGCCACTCCCAAGGCACAGGCCTTTATCCAGGCATATGAAGCCGCATACGGCAAGACACCCGACGATGTCGCCGCCCTGACCTACGATTCCTTTGGTCTTTTGTTCCAGGCGATTCAGGCGGCGGGCCAGCTGGACCGTCAAGCCGTGCGTGATGCGCTGGCTGCCATCACATCCTATGAGGGTGTGACGGGCAATATGCAGTTCCGGGGCACCGGCGATCCGGTCAAGAGCGCCGTGATCCTGCAAGTCAAGGACGGCAAGTTCGTGTACTTCACCAGTGCAGCTCCATAGCTCAACGTTGTAACACCACGGAGGGCGGCTGATCCTCAGGACAGCCGCCCTCTTCTCATCGGAGAAAATCAGATGGAGTTTTACATCCAGCAAACCCTCAACGCGCTGCAGGTGGGCAGCGTATACGCACTCATTGCTCTGGGATACACCATGGTGTACGGGATCCTGACCATGATCAATTTCGCACACGGCGATATTTTCATGGTCAGCACCTATCTGGCTTTCTTCTTTTCCACAATGATCATCGCGCTGGCGACCGGACTGAACCCGATCATAATTTTTGTAGTCACCTTGCTTGTCGCCATGTTCGGCACAGCTCTGTTGGCGGTGGGAATTGAGAGACTGGCATACAAACCGCTGCGCACAGCGCCGCGAATTTCGGCAGTCATTACCGCGCTGGGGATGGGTCTATTCCTCGAGAATTTCATGGTTGCCTTCAAGCCGGTGGGTCCTGCACCGCGCTTTCTGCCGGCTCTCATCCCGGCAGCCAATTACAACATTGGGGGCGTAACTGTATCGACAATCCAGATCGTGATTATCGTGGTCTCGGCGCTGGTTATGATTTTGCTGGATACGATCGTCAGGCGGACCATGACCGGCATGGCGATGCGTGCCATCTCCTGGGACAAATCGGTTGTCCCGCTGATGGGCATCCCCGTGGATCGCGTTATCTCGATGACATTTGCGCTGGGCGCCTCCGTCGCGGCAGTCGGTGGAACGCTTTATGGGATGGCGTACACGATTGATCCTTACATGGGGATCCGGATCGGGTGGTGGGCGTTTATCTCCGCTGTGGTTGGCGGGATCGGCAACATCCGCGGCGCGATGATTGGCGGCTTCATCCTTGGCTTCGTCGAGATCTTCACTCCTGTGTTCCTGCCTTCCACTTACCGGGATTTTGTCGCTTTTTCGCTATTGCTCGTGCTCCTGATCTTTCGTCCCACCGGCATCCTCGGGCGACCGATGGCGCAGAAGGTATGAGAAGGAAAATCGCCCATGAAAAGTGACTTCATGAAGAAGTGGGGATTGCCTCTCGTCCTGGCCCTGATCTTCCCGCTCACTATCATCCTGCCAAAGCTGGGCATTATCAATCCCTACATCGATCTCGTCCTCAAGTACATCGGGATTAACATCATCCTGACCATCAGCCTGAACCTGGTCAACGGCTATATGGGTGAGTTCTCGGTGGGACACGCGGGATTTATGGCAATCGGAGCGTATGCTGCCTCGTTGCTGACCGTCTGGGTGTTTCCGCCGGGTCTCGGTCCCTGGCTTTTTCCGTTGGCACTGCTTGTCGGTGGAATTGCAGCCGGGATCGCGGGTCTGGGGATTGCCGTTCCCTCGTTCCGCACGCGAGGGGATTATCTGGCGATCGTGACCCTGGCGTTCAATATGATCATCAAGAGCGTGCTGGAAAATATTGAGGCGGTTGGCGGTCCGCGCGGCTTTATGGGCATGCAGAAATTGACCAGCCTCTGGTGGGTCTATCTTATTGTGATCCTGGTAGTGTTCCTGGCGCGCAATTACGTCTTTTCAAACTTCGGGCGCGGGGTCCTTTCGATCCGCGAAGACGAGACAGCCTCGGGCCTGGTCAGCGTCAACACCCGCCAGGTGAAGGTGCTGACGTTTGTCTTTTCGGCGTTCCTGGCCGGGATCGCCGGCGGCCTCTTTGCTCATGAGCTGCAATTTATCAACCCCCGCTCGTTTACCATTCTCAAATCCACCGATATGCTGGTGATGGTCTATCTTGGCGGTGTAGGCAGCCTGGGCGGATCTATTCTCGGTGCGACAGTCTTCACCGTTGTGATGGAAGGCTTGCGCTCGGTCCTTCAATCGGTGGGTATTTCACAGGAGTGGCGCCTCGTGGTCGCTCCGCTGATGCTGATCCTGCTGATGATCTTCCGCCCGTCTGGCATTATGGGGCTGAAGGAATTCCGCTTTTTGATCCCGCGCGACGAATCCCCTGAGGCGCTACAAGAATCCCGGGAGCAAATCCAGACGGCAAAGCGGCCTGGGGAGGCGCTGCCATGACTTTGCTCCGCGCCGGGGGTCTCACGCATTACTTTGGCGGTTTGCGGGCGGTGCAGGACTTTAACCTCGCGCTGCAGCCGGGTGAGCTGGTTGCCATCATCGGTCCAAACGGGGCGGGGAAGACGACCGTATTCAACCTCATCACAGGTGTTTACCGGCCGACACAGGGTAGCGTTGTTTTCAAAGACCAAAATCTGGTTGGTTTGCCGACGCATGAGACTATTAGTCGTGGGATTGCACGCACCTTTCAGAACATCCGGTTGTTCAAGGAGCTCTCCGTTCTGGATAATGTTCGTATTGCGCACTATAACGGGATCGAGTATTCTCCCTGGGAGGCCTTGCTGCGCCTGCCGCGCTTCGTGCAGGAGGAGCGGCGGATCCGCCTGCAGGCGCTGGAGTTGCTGGATATCTTCGGCATGGCAGACCTGGCGGGGGCAACTGCAAAGAACCTGCCTTACGGCCAGCAGCGCCGCCTTGAGATCACACGTGCCCTGGCAACACGCCCCTCCTTGCTGCTCCTCGACGAGCCTGCTGCCGGCATGAACCCGAACGAGATGGAACAGTTGATGGAAACCATCCTCTGGCTGCGAAAGGAATTTAATCTCACGATCCTGCTGATCGAGCACCAGATGCGCGTGGTCATGGGAATCGCTCAGCGCATCAAAGTGCTGGATTTCGGCGAGACAATAGCCGAAGGAACGCCGCGAGAGATCCAGGACAATCCGCGTGTGATCGAAGCCTATCTCGGCGAGGAGGTGACGGCATGAGCACAGCCCGCCCATTGCTCTCGATCGAGGATCTGCACGTTGCCTACGGGAACATCCTGGCTTTGCAGGGAGTTTCGCTGGAAGTTTGCGAAGGCGAGATTGTCACCCTGATCGGGGCGAACGGTGCCGGAAAATCGACGCTGCTGCGGGCAATCTCCGGCATGGTCCCTATCCGCAGCGGACGGGTTACGTTTGACGCCATCAACATTGGAACCACGCCTGCTCACCGCATCGTGGAATTGGGCATTGCTCACGTGCCCGAGGGACGGGGCATCTTTGCCAACCTGACCGTGCTGGAAAATCTCAAGCTCGCCACCTGGAGCCGCAAGGATCGCAAAAGCCTCCAGAAGGAATACAACCGCGTCTTCGAGATCTTCCCACGCCTGGCAGAGCGGCAACACCAGTTAGCAGGTACGCTCTCCGGCGGAGAACAGCAGATGCTGGCGGTTGGCCGCGCCCTGATGACCCGCGGCCGGCTGGTTCTTCTCGACGAGCCCTCCATGGGGCTGGCTCCGGTGCTGGTGCGGGAGATCTTCCAGACCGTGCGCGAGATCAATGAGGCAGGTACAACCATCCTGCTGGTGGAGCAGAATGCTCGCCAGGCGCTGAAATTAGCGCACCGCGGCTATGTTCTGGAGACGGGACGGCTCACCCTGGCAGGCGCAGCCAGCGAATTGATGGATAACCCGGATGTCAAAGCGGCATACCTTGGGGCGTGAATCCTGCAAAGTCTTTACAATGTTTGTTTAGAGGGGTATTTTGATATACTAGACACATGTCACCGGACAAAGTCGGCAGGTACAAGATCAAATCTGAGCTTGGCCGCGGCGGCATGGCAACCGTCTATCGCGCCTTCGATCCCATCTCCAACCGTGAAGTAGCAATTAAGATTCTGCCGCGTGAGCTGGTGAACAACCTGATCACTCGTGCCCGCTTTAAGCGGGAGCTCAAGCTGATCGCTTCCCTGGAACATCCTGCGATCGTCCCGGTGTACGATGTGGGGGGAGAGGATGACCAGCAGCCGTTCTTCGTCATGCGCTATATGTCGGGGGGATCGCTTGCCGACTTGATCCAGCAGGGTAAATTCTCCCTGCGCGATGCCGCTTTGATCATCGAGCGCCTGGCGTCGGCGCTCGACCATGCCCACTCCCGGGGAGTCATCCACCGTGATATCAAGCCCGACAATGTGCTCTTCGACGCCAGTCATAACCCTTACCTCTCCGATTTTGGCGTTGCCAAGCTGACAGAGACTCTCGTCTCAGCGACCGGGCCCGACGTGATCGGCACGCCCGCCTATATCAGCCCCGAGCAGGCGCTCGGCGAAAACGTAGACCACCGCGCCGATGTCTACGGCCTGGGTGCCATGCTCTATGAGATGCTGACCGGCGAGCGACCGTTTGGCAAGGAGACCGTGATCGGCCTGGCTCTGCAGCATGTCAATGATCCGGTCCCGAATGTCTTGCAGCTTCGCCCGGATCTGCCCGGGGAAGTGGATGTGCTCATCAAGACCGCCATGGCGAAGAACAAGGAAAAGCGCTATGCCAGCGCCCTGGAGTTCTCACATGAGCTGAATAAAGTGGCATTCGAGGGGGAGCCAACCATTCCGAAATTTCCAGCGCTTGTCGACCGGCAGACGACTCAGCCGCCTCCTGCCTCCAACCGGACAGGTTGGATCGTAGCAGGTCTGGTTCTGCTGCTCGCTCTTGCAGGCGGGGCGTATGCCTTCCGCGCGCAGCTGCCGTTTTTATCGGCACCCATGGCAACAGCCACCGTTGAGGTGACTCCTCTGCCTCCAACTGCTGCTCCAACGGGGACGCAAGTGCCTACCCTGGAACCCACCCCAACGCTCGAGGTCACGGCTGTGGTCGAGACGCCTGCGCCTGTGTGGCCCTCTCTCCCGGGCGGCGCGGACAAAGTCGCCTTCCTCGCCGGGAATCAGCTCTATCTCATGGATCCGGATGGGAACAACCTGATCCAGATCCGCACGGACAATTCTGCCAAGTCGAACCTGTACTGGATCCCCGATGGCCGCCTGACCTATATCTCGCGCAATTGTGTCTACATGCTGCATGTGGAAGAACGACAGCCGCAGCAAATCATGTGTTTTGTCTCGGACGAAACGCTCGAAGACTTTCGGGTATCACCCGACGGCAGGCTGGTCGCGATCAGTATCCAGCGCACGCTTAACATCCTGCCCTTCGACTTGGAAGCCTTGCGAAGAGTGGATACTCGCTTCAGCCTGCTCGCGCTTCCAGACAATTGCTTTTACAACCAGTATGCCTTTCGAGAAGTGCTCTGGTCAAAGTCAGGTACGCAGATCGCGGCCCATGTTGTCGATACCGAGCTGGTCAGCTCCGACCAGGTCTTCGTCCTGAATGTGGACATACCCAACTGCGCCACCGTAGGACCTGTGCGCGTCGCCAAGGTCCCCGGGACACGGATTGAGTTCGGTAGTGAAAGCAGCAAGCGGATCACGAGTTATGACTGGGATGGTGAGCACCTGTTTGTGTTGAATGACTCGATTCGCAATGAGGGGTTTGGCGATCTGTATGTATATGACACACGGACGCGTGAAGGGATACGAATAAACCCTATCAACGGCGAATGTTGTTACCGGGATGCGCGATGGAGCCCCGACCGGACTTATATCTTTTTTGCATTTCAACGGTTTGGGGGAGCTGAGATCGAGTTTTATTACATCCCGTATGCAGAGCTGGGGAACGGTGACGCATGGACGCCGATTCCGAATGTGGATACCCTGTTCTCTACCCCCCGCGAAAAGCCGCAGCCAGCCTTGCGCCCCGAGCCAGCCGAGGACTGACCAGACCATCATCCCGCCCATTGAGGCGGGATTCTTGTTTGAACCTTGACGTCAACATACGTATCTAGTATTATTAAGTTACTAATAGTTGTAACCTCGCTCTACTGGTAGGAGTTCTCGTGGTCGATTCTTCTGCTCTTACGAAGAAGTTCCAGAAAGAAATGAACGCCGGGATCGCCTCGCTGGTGTTGCTTAGCGTACTGGAGAAAAGCGATGAGCCCATGTATGGCTATCAGATCGCAAAGCTACTCGAGGAATACAGCGGGGACGCCGCATTTATGAAGCAAGGTGCTTTATATCCTGTGCTGCATTCCCTTGAGAACAGCGGATTACTGCAAAGCCGGGTCGAACCATCGATATCCGGTCCGCCGCGCCGCTATTATCAGATTACATCAGAGGGGCGTGAGACGCTCGCGATCTGGCAGGGCGTGTGGAAACAAATGAAGTCGTTCGTGGATCGGGCAATCAAAGGAGCGCAACGATGATCAAGTCGGTTGAAGAATATCTCAATGTATTGAAAAAGGAGCTTTTGGACAGCGATGCCGCAACGGTGCAGGATGCACTCGCCGACGCGGAGGAACATCTCCGTGCCGCGTTCAGCAACCTGCGCGAGCTACAGCCAGGATTGTCCGAAGCCGAGGCCCTGGGACATATCATCGAACAATATGGCTCCCCCGAGGAAACGGCCACAGCCTATAAGGAGGTCGAACGCCGAACGACTCTGCACTTCGGGCATGAGCCACCAGCATCGCAATCCGCACTCAGTCACTTTTTCGGCGTATATAGTGATATACGTGCCTGGGGTGCGCTACTTTATATGTTAATCGCTTTTGTGACCGGGGTCATTTACTTCACCTGGGCAGTGACCGGGCTTGCCACCTCTTTTGCATTTGCGCTTTTTATCTTTGGCTTGCCGTTTGCAGTGCTGTTCTTCCTCTCCGTGCGCGGGCTGGCCGTGCTAGAGGGACGGATCGTCGAGGCATTGCTCGGAATACGGATGCCGCGCCGCCCGGTGTTCTCCAGACACAATCTCAAATGGCTGGACCGCATCAAGGAGCTTGTCTTCGACAGGCATACCTGGTTTTCGATCCTGTATATGCTCACTCAATTTGTCTTAGGTACGGCTTACTTTGTGCTGTTTGTAACTGTACTCAGCTTCTCGCTTTCATTCATCGCCATCCCGATTTTGCAGGAGCTATGGGGAGAGGGTGCCATCATGAACAATGGCGTTCGCTACATCTTTCCGGACTGGTCTTACCCGCTGCTCATGTTGGGCGGGGTATTGCTGTGGACGATCTTTATGAATCTGGCACGTGGCATCGGCCAGTTGCACGGCCGGATGGCAAAATCCATGCTGGTAACAGAATAATTGAAAAGACATCGCCCCAAAGGCAGATGGAGAGCCCATCTGCCTTTTCGGCTTAGGGGGACGACTTCGAGTAGAATACCCACTCATATCATGGTGTAGTAAGGATGTTTTGATGAGCGATTATCTGGAACTTGCGCGTCAGGGCAAGAATGACTGGTGGCGTTATCTGCTCTCCCTTCCCGGGATCCTGATAACCTGGCTGTTTGTGGGCTCCATACCTGTCGTTTTGTTCATGGCGTATATATCCATGGACGGCGATCCTGCGACAGACTTTTCCGGGACCGGTTTTGTGGGTGTGCCGGTGATCGTAGAATTCCTGGTGACGATGTCATCCTTCGTGCCCTTTCTCGTGGCTACTCTGCTGGCTGTAAGGGTCATCCATGCGCGCCCCTTGAAAACACTGATCACTGGCGAGGCGCACATACGCTGGCGAAGGACGCTGTCAGGGGCAGGGACATGGCTCGCCATCGCTGCACTGCTTTCCATTGTTGAGGCTCTTCTCTATCCCGGCCGCTACGTCCTGACCTTTCAACCCGCCCGGTTACTACTGTTTGCTCTCTTTGCTTTGATCCTCATTCCCATCCAGACCTCCGCTGAAGAGGTGTTTTTCCGCGGCTACCTCTTACAGTGGATGGGCTTGCGCCTGAAGAACAAATGGCTTTTGTCCCTCCTGAACGGGATATTGTTTTTCCTTCCGCATGCCATCAATCCTGAGATGGCTACGAATTCTCTCTTGATCGGGTTAGGCTATTTTGCCACGGGCTTCTTCTTAGCGTTCATAACACTAAAGGATAATGGGATCGAGCTCGCACTTGGCATGCATGCCGCCAACAACCTGTTCGCGGCGTTGTTTGCCAACTATGAGGTTACTGCACTCCCGAGCCCGTCCCTGTTTACAGTTCAGGTGCTCGATCCGGTGTATAGTCTGGTTGCGTTAATTGCCGGCTTGATCCTGTTCTATCTTGTCTTTTTCCACTTTACTCATACCGGAACCGCCACACGCCCAGGCTGAAGAAGATCGCTGCAAACCCAAGCAGGACCGCTGCTTCTGGCAGTACATCTTGCAATCCACCACCGCGCAGGACAAGGTCCAGCATGCCCTGCATTGCCCAGGTGGTGGGGAGGACTTTGACAAGATTTTGTATGGCAGGTGGGAATAGCTCGAGCGGGTACCAGCACCCGCCCATCAACGCAAAGACCATGCCGAACATGATGCTCAAGCCGCTTGCCTGACCTTCTGTTTTGATGAAGGTGCCCATGGCGGTGCCAAAGGCTGCGGCGGCGAGAGCGGACGTGAGCAGGATGACGAACAATGCCAGCGGCTCACGCCCCCAGTTGAGTTTCATGACAAGGATGCCGAACCCGACGAGAAGAAGCATCTGCACGAGCGCCATCGCCACCTGCCCCGAGATCGTGCCCAGCAGAAAAGTTGCCTTGTTCGACGGGGTCGTGAGCAGGCGGCGTAGAGTTCCGTGCTGTCTTTCATAAGCGAATAAAGCCGAAATCCCGAACAGAGGAATAAACACCCAGGTAATCAACTGGCCGGCAGAGGAATTGGCGCGCGGATCGTATTCCACCTGATCCTCTGTCGCGCCCTGCACGACCATCACGCGCTCCGGCGCTTCCTGTTGGATTGTCTGCGCGATCGCCAGCGAGCTTTCGAAATATGTCTGTCTCTCGGCGTCGGAAGCAAATGGCTGCATCGACTCGCGCTGTCGGACTGCATTCTGTGCAGCCGAGACAGAGCTGCTCACCCGGCGCAGGGCGGTCTGCACGGCGCGTTGGGCAATGGTCGCATTCATGTTGTTGGGCTGTTGTAACAGCTCAACTTCGGCAAAGCCTGCCCGCAAGGTCTCGAGATCCAAGCCGGCGGGGAGGATGAGCACGACTTCCGCACGTCGTTCGTCAAATAAGCCCTCCGCATCGGCGCGCGGGGTCTTCTCCGGGCGGACGGCTGTGGAGCCTTCCAGCTCATGGAAGATGTGCTGTGAAACGGCGGTATCTGCTTCATCGACAACCAGCAAGCCAATGCGCGGGTCTTCATTCCCTGAGGGAGTCCCGCCGGCGAGCAGAAACGTAAACACCACGGGCAGGACGATGAAAAACAGGAGCTCCGAGGCGCTCGCAAAGCGGATGATTGCGTCTTTCCAGGCGATGGCAAAAATTTTTTTCATAATGACATATTATTTCTGCATGATCCCATTACGGTTGAACAGGATCACTGCAATGCCAAACAAGACGACACCCATGATCAGCAAGGCTGTAA
>DATHTH010000228.1:0-10869 GCA_035463495.1 Anaerolineales bacterium
CCCTGCGATTCGACCTGCCGGTTCCTTACGCGGACGCGAATCCGGTCTCCTATGAGGCGCAAGAGGATGCGGTTCTCGAAGGAGTGGGCAAAGCCTGGTTGTATGTGGAGCCGGATGGCGATGTGCTGCCTGCCCAGGGCAGGAGTGAATCCGTGCTCGGCAATATCCTTCGGGATGAGTGGGAGACCATTTATACTTAATGGATGGACTGGCACCGCCGTTACACTCAGCAGGCCAGATGGACGCGCGACCTGCGCGCCTATCTTTTCGATAAAGCAGGCCTGTCGGGATCGCGCCGGGTGCTGGAAGTCGGCTGCGGCACCGGCGCGATCCTCTCCGAGCTCCCTAAATCTGTCCCCGTTCACGGCCTGGATATCGACCCGGCGGCGCTTGCCCAATGCCGGCTTCATGCTCCGGCGTCGGCCTTGGTACGGGGGGATGCGCTCCAGCTTCCCTATTCCAATCAAAGCTTCGATATCGTCTACTGCCATTTCCTCCTGCTGTGGGTGAGTGATCCACAGCAGGCAGTGCTCGAAATGAAACGCGTCTCCCGGACTGGCGGATACGTCATGGCATTTGCCGAGCCGGATTACGATGCGCGTCTCGATGAGCCGTCTGAGTTGATCCCGCTCGGGCGGTGGCAGGCTGAATCGCTGCGGCGACAGGGTGCGGACCCCGGTCTGGGCGCGCGGCTGGCAGCGCTGTTTTTCTCGGCAGGCATCGAGCTTCTCGAAACAGGGCCCATTCAGCGCACGAGCGCAGTCCGGGCCCCGGTCGATTTTGACCTGGAATGGGCGGTGATCGAATCCGACCTGTCAGGTGTTATCGCCCATGATGAGATCCAAAAGATGAAGCGGTTGGACGAGCAGGCTCGGGCGCTCGGTGAGCGGGTTCTGCACGTGCCGACATACTTTGCCTGGGGCCGCGCCTGACCAGCTGTGATAAACTGGAGCATGACAGAAATCCAGAAACCAATTCCTGAATCCTACTGGGTGATCCCGGGATATCTACTGGCAGGTGAATATCCGGGCCGATATCAGGAAGAGCTGACACGCCAGCGTCTGGATGCGATGATCGAGGCGGGCTTCGATACGTTCATCGATCTGACGGATCCTCATGAGAACATGTCCTATACCCAGATGCTTCAAGAAGAAGCAAGGATCTACGATGTCGCAGTGAGGCATTTCTCTTTCCCGATCCCTGACTTCGGCTTGCCTACCCCGGAACAGATGAATTCCATTCTGGATGCCATCGACGAGACATTGCAGGAGGGTCGCAAGATCTACCTGCATTGCTGGGGCGGCATCGGGCGGACAGGTACGGTTGCGGGCTGCTACCTCGTCAGACTGGGTAAGGACGGTGCGGAAGCGTTGGACCAGCTGGCAGACTGGTGGGGCGGCGTTCCCAAGAGCCGCTTTCATCCTCAGTCTCCGGAGACTGCGCCGCAGAGAAGCTTCGTTCTTGGCTGGGCAGAGTATGATGCAAGATCTGCACGTCCTCCGGCCACCTTGCAACTAAGTTAACTGCACCTTAAGGGTGGACTGAGTCCGAATAAAAGGCATTATAATTTTTGGCTGGAGATATTAAAGCTTGGAAACTACTCAACCGGAAGCTCAATATCAGCCCGAACCTGTCGTCGAACAACCTGCCAACTGGAAGCGATTCGTCCTCGATATATTGGAGACCATTGTTCTGGCTGTTGTCCTGTATTTTGGAATCAACGCCGTCTCAGCCCGTGTCCGGGTGGACGGCTTTAGCATGCGCCCCACCCTGGAAGATGGGGAATATATCCTCGTGAACAAGCTTGCTTACAAAACAGGCCAGCCGCAGCGAGGGGATATTGTCGTCTTCGTCTTTCCGATCAACCCGCAGGAGGACCTGATCAAACGGGTGATCGGCTTGCCCGGCGAATCGGTTTCTGTGCACAATGGCGTAGTCAGCGTCAATGACGCGCCTCTCAATGAGCCCTATATTGCCAGTCCGCCCGCCTATGATGGAGAATGGGTTGTCCCTGAAGGCCAGTTGTTTGTCCTTGGAGATAATCGTAACGATTCCAGGGACTCACACCAGTGGGGACTCCTGCCCATTGAGAATGTGATCGGTAGAGCCGTTTTGATTTATTGGCCCCCGGAACAGTGGAAGGTAATTAATCAGAACGAGCGGACTGTCCTTGGGCAGGAAGCATTCAGTCTACGATGAACCTTCCTCAAACCTATCCAGCTCCCGCTTCGAGATCGTATCCGTGCAGGGAATGTTCTGCCGGCGTGATGCACTTGCGGCACATCACCTACTTTACCTGGCTGGGAGCGGAACTGATCATGGTGCCGAACTTCCCAGCCTGGGTCTGTGACATGTGCGGCAAGCGGGAGTTTGACGCACGTGCCATCTCCTGGCTGACCATGCTACTCGACCCGAACGCAGGCAAACCTACCCGGCGACGCAAACGCGCCCCGAGGCCCGGACCGAACAAACGGAATCTGCCTCACCTCCCTCTAGATTGATCCACCAACCCAGTCGCCGAGGCTCACACCATGGACAGTTCTCCACGAACCTACCGGTTTCTTCCAGCAGATGTTTACACGTCCGGGTACCGTGTGGTGGGGAAGGTAATGGTTTCCAACAACGGCATCATGGGCATCGTGAACGATATCAACAAGTCGCATCTCGAACTTCACGACGCCCGTATGGCTCGCATCCACATGCCGACGAAGCTTGTCGATCACTTCGAGGTGGTACGGTTGGTAAAATCGCAGATCTTTGCCCTCTGCATGGCACGACGGGAAGATCTGGGACCCTCGCAACTTCAGCGGGGCGGCTACAGCAGCGTCGCACCCATGCCAGTCCGGCTGACAACACAGTTGTACGAGATCGAGGGAAAAATTGAAGTTGCCGGCCGCTTTGATTTTTCTTCTCTTATTGCCGATCGGTCGCGGAATTTTCTTCCCGTTTATGAGGCGGCTCTCACCGCAATCCTTATCCCTAATGTAAAAGCGGAGAGTCCAAGCATTTTGATCAACCGCGAAAAGGTCGATACTCTCGCATTGCTCGGGCAACGCGCCAAGGAAGAGAAATAGAGCCAATTGCTTGACCGCTGCCTGAGGGGATGATAAAATCCGCCCGCTTGGTATGGGAGGCTTCGAGCCGACACATATCACATCGCTGACGTGAGTTGGCGATGCTACCATCTGCCCCCATCGTCTAGTGGACTAGGACGCAGCCCTTTCAAGGCTACGACCGGGGTTCGAATCCCCGTGGGGGCACTTACGAAGACATGCTGAAGAGCATGTTTTTTGTTTTAGACCCGGTAATAGCCGGGAGATACGCCAGCATACAACACGACACCTGACAATCGGGTGTCCTGTTGTTGACGATCATGGGCTCAATCGAAAAAATACGGCACGCAGGGAAACTCTTCCCCGCCCGGCGTTTCCACCATCACGGGCCAGTCCTTCTCAATGATCTCATAAGTTTCCAGTTGCTCATTCACCTGCCTGAAGGCGGCGTCTGCCCTCCAGCGTGAGAAGTGAAATCCCTGCCACGGGACGGCCTGTTCAGCCTGCCTACGCTCATGATCCTGGCAGGCTAAGGCTGCCCCTACTTTATCCTTTACAGAAGCAGGCAGCCCTTTGGACAGATATGCATCGACCAGCGGAGGGATGGCGTCGTCGGAGAGGTCCAGGAAGTACTGGACATCCAGGTCGGCGCGACCGCGCGCAAACGCTTCGTCGGTGGTGCTGCGGATTTCGCGCTGTATGTTTTGGTTCACAATAAAGGCATCCACATTCAATACATTGAGTGAAATGACAAAGCCCAGTGCAGCCAGGACGATTGCCAGCCCGATGACGCGCTCACGACGCAGGACTTCCAGGATGACGACCACAACCAGGAGCAACCCCAGCCAGATCATAAAGACGTGCGTGTATGTCCGCAGGCGCGAGAAACCATAGGCAGCTTCGTAGAGCACCAGCCGCTGGAAGGCTGCGATCAGCATGACGATCAGCAGGCTTACCAGGCCTATGCCCAGCAGAGAGAATGTACGGCGTTGATTGTCCGTCTCGCGGCGCGTGATAGCTCCAAACCCAAGCAGCAGGAGCAGACTGAAAAGCGCAACGGTCACCAGCTCGCCGAAACCCTTGCGGGCATATTCTGAATAAGTATAGCCTTCGATACCGATATTCACCTGGCCGCCGAAGAAATACTGGAACTGAATCACGACGAAAGCAATGAATAAAATCACCACACTTGCAAGAACGATGGTGGCTTCTGTAAAGCCCAGGAAGGGAGGGAGCCAGGTCTTCTCTTCCAGCTTTTGATGCGATGTTTCAGCGGCGTGCAGGAAGGTTCCCGCCAGGGCGTAGGCAAAAATCAAGATATATACCAGCCTGAATATGTATTCGGGAAGATTTTCGATGTTGAATAAATCAATAAAGTGCTCAAACCGACGGGCAAAGATGGGATCGGCGGAGGAAAGCAGGGAGGCAAATATCGCCACAACCGGCAGGGCGATCACAACCCCGCGTACGAAAGACCAGAGTCGCGTCTGGCGCGTGCCATTCGGGGTTGTCTGCTCACGACGGTTCCGAGAGATGACTCCCAGCGGACGCAAAAGCACGCTACCAAACAGGCGTAGATACCCAAAGGCGTAATCGAGCAGGCTATAACGCAACCACTCCCCGCTTAGATAGCTGAGAGCAAAGACCCCCATTAGGAACAGGACCATCGCGATCGACAGGAATACCGTCATCGGCTCCAGGCGGATGAAGCTCATGGCGGCGAGAAAGGCGATGGGGATCAGAAGCAAGCCCGCTCGAGGCGCGAGCCGCAGTCCCTCCGAACGGAGCAGAAATATGCCGGTTGCAAGACAAAGCATTACAAAAATAGCAAAGTTGACGCCCGGCGGCTTTTGCCAGAAAAGGAAATCGAACGCCCAGCCAAGCAAAATGACAGTGGTCCAGAAGCGATTGGGATGAGTTTTCACACAGGCCTCCATGTATTTCTGCCAAGCTTAAGCCTGTCCGGCTTGCGGAGTCTCTCAAAAGGTATCATTTTTTGTCCGGATTCAGGATGGATTACAGTTTTATAAGAGTCGAATTTCCCCCATTGACATCCGAAATGAAATATGCCATACTTCTGGCATTATTAGGGGACGGGGGCAAACAAATTGAACCGCCATCCTATAGAAAGGAGGAGGTGATGTCTCAAATGGATAGTAGCAATAAACCCAGCGCTGTGGCATCCCTCCTCAAGTAAGTAAGAAGGAAGCCACAGCGCCCCACTGGTGCCGTCCCGCTTTGCGAGGACGGCATCGTGGTTTAATTCCGCGGTCGCACGCCTAACGGATTATTCGTCCCCAAACGCAATCCCGATCCCGCGAGCAGTAATGACTGAATCATGGTTGACATCGACCCGCCTGGGAATAGCAATTGCTTCTTTCAGAGAAACATCCACAATCCTGCCGCCCTGTAGGGAGACCATGCGGTCAAATCGTCCTTCGGCTGCCACGCGCACTGCCTCCGCTCCGTAGCAGGTCGCCAGCCAGCGGTCGAAGGGAGTAGGCGACCCGCCGCGTTGCAGATGTCCCAGCACGGTGACGCGAGTTTCGAATCCCTGCTGCTCGATGTACTCCCCCACCACTTCGCCGATCCCGCCCAGCCGCGGTGTATAGATCTCGTCTCCGGTGCGGGAAAAAACCTGTTCCCCTTGAAGGGGTTTGGCACCCTCGGAAACGGCGACGATACTGAATAGCATGCCGCGCTCGACGCGCTCGCGAACTTTGGCGGCGACGGCTTCGAACTTGAAGGGGATCTCAGGGATGAGGATTACATCGGATCCGCCCGAAATGCCAGCATGCAAGGCAATAAACCCGGCATTGCGCCCCATGAGCTCCAGTACCATCACGCGGTGGTGCGCTTCGGCTGTTGTATGTAGCCTGTCGATGGCTTCAGTGGCAGTGTTGACCGCGGTGTCGAACCCAAAAGTCGCTTCGGTGCCGCCGATATCGTTATCGATCGTCTTGGGGACGCCGATAATAGGCGCGCCTTTCTGGTACAGCTCATGGGCAATATGGAGCGTGCCATCGCCGCCGAGAACAAGTAGAGCGTCCATACGTAGCCGCTCGATGCCCTTGATAATCTCATCGGATACATCGATGATTACTTCTTTCCCATCCCGGATTACCTTACGGGCGTAGGGGTTGCCGCGGTTGGCGGCGCCCAGGACCGTACCGCCGCGCGGTAAGAGTCCGCGTACTTCCTGGATGCCGAGGGGGACGACCCCTTCGTCCTCAATAAACCCATCGTATCCATTGCGGATACCGATCACTTCACAGTCATATTCGTAGACCGCCGTCTTCACGACTGCACGGATCACTGCATTTAGACCCGGCGCATCGCCCCCGCCTGTCAAAACACCAATTCGCTTCATACGCCGCTCCCAGAAAAAAAGGTTGGAGTCAGCCCTCCGAAGGTCTGCTTTGCCGGCATTTTGCACGGGGTTGAGGCAACCTGCACAGGGCTTGCTGGAATTCAATCATACCTTAATCCCACAACGTTTCTTGCACGCAATCGTATATCCCCATATAATGCACGCAATGGAAAAAGCGTCTACACAGCAACGTACGCTGAACTGGGCTCGAGTTCTAGTCCCGGTTGCGGCGATCCTGATCGTTGGCATCTGGTTGAGCTTTACGCCGCCCGGCCTTCTTGGCAAGGCAGATGCAATCGGTTATGCGATCTGCCATCGGATTGACGAACGCTCGTTTCACATCCACGATCGCCAGTTGCCCCTGTGCGCACGTTGCACCGGCGAGTTCTATGCCGCAGGGATTTCACTGCTCTTTTTCAGCATGTTCAGCCCCAGAAGGAGTAGCATGCCCGGCTGGAAGCTCGGCATGCCGCTTTTGTTCTTCCTGGCTGCGTTTGCGATCGACGGGAGCAATTCCTATCTTTATCTGATGAAACAGACCGCCGGCGGTGCTCTGGACAACATCCCCAATCTCTATGTCCCGAACAATACGCTGCGTCTCTTGACCGGGAGCGGCATGGGGATTGCGCTGGCTTCCGTCCTCTATCCTGCATTCAACCAAAGTGTCTGGAAAGACTCCGATCCGCGTCGCGCCCTGGATTGGAAAAAGTTGGGCATCCTCGTCGGCATCGTGCTGTTGATAAATCTGGCCATCCTTACGGAAAGCCCTGTCGTGCTTTATCCGGTGGGCATTGCCAGTATTCTGGGCGTGCTGGCTTTGTTGATCATGGTCTTCAGTATGGTCTGGCTCTTGATGATGCGGCAGGAAAACGAGTTTACGTCTCTGAAGCAAATGTGGATGGCGTTTCTTGGAGGCACTACGCTTGCCTTTCTGCTGATCGGCATGGTAGACCTGGTACGATATATGCTGACCGGAACCTGGGGAGGTTTTCCCCTGGGTTGATTCATATGTGGTGGTCTGGAGCTCGTGCGCGTGATTCTTAGCGGCGAGCCGCCCGACTCCATCATTAATAATCTGGAGAAACTATGGACCTCTTAACCGGCATATTTACAGCATTTGGGCTTTCGGCTTCCGCCGGGCTGAATGCGTACATTCCCCTGCTGATCGTCGGTTTGCTGGCGCGCTATACCGAGTTCATCAATCTCAGCCAGCCCTGGGATACCCTTGCCAACCCCTGGATCATCCTAATGCTGTGCGTGCTGGTGATCATCGAGATGCTGGCAGATAAAATCCCGGCGGTCAATCATGTCAACGACCTGATCCAGACCCTGATCCGCCCGGCTGCGGGAGCGATTGCGTTTGCCGCCAGCGCAAACGTCATTACCGAGATCAGTCCCGTGCTGGCGCTGGCATCGGGATTGCTCGTCGCCGGGACGGTGCACGTCGCCAAGGCTGGGGCTGTGCGCCCGGTAGTTACGGCGACCACCGGCGGCGCGGGAAATATCCCGGTCTCGATCGCCGAAGATGTCATTTCTACGGTTTTGTCATTCGTGGCGATTGTTCTACCGGTGCTGGTGGGGACGCTTCTTATTGTCATCGTAGCTTTCATCATCTACTGGATGTACAGGCGCGCCAACCGACATACGACCTGATATAATCCAGGCAGCCCAGCACGCTATTCTGTCATTATCTGGAGGAAAACATGGAAACACCGCCGATCACCCCTGGACCCGAGACACCCCGAAGATCCAACAATACTATGATCATTGCAGCCGTTGCAGTTGTGCTGCTATGTTGTTGCTGTATCGGGCTCGGCCTGCTCTGGCAATACGGGGACGCCATCCTGCAGAGCCTTCAATTCTAATAGCTCCCTTGAAAAACCTCCGGGTTAACCCGGAGGTTTTTGATTCAAGAATACGTCTTTCAAGTCCTGCAATCCCTTCAAGGCTCTCGCCTTTGTCTCTTCACTCAGCGGAAGAGCTTCGAATTCCTCTTCGTCCAGGATCGTCTGTGTGCCATCCATAGAAACCCATAGATCCAGCGCAAGATCTACATAAAAGATCACGTCATCTTCGAGCACAGCCGGCATGCCGATGTTGCAATACCAGCCTTTTAGCTCCTTGTTATCCCGGTCATGGATCGCAAAAATGTTATACCAGCGGTCGGTGTAATAGGTCTCAATGAAACGGTCGCCGGTTTTGAATACGACGCCCATGAAGGCTAAATCGGCGCGGTCGAAGAAGGCTTCGAGCACAATCGAGTGCTCGTCGCGCGTGAGCAATGTACCCTCATATTCATACGTCACTTCGCCAGCCGGGTTCTTCTTCTGCACTTTGATTTTCATGCCAGACATTCTACCCTAACCGGCACCTCGAGCCTATCCCCCATCCCCGGCGGGTCCTGTAAGTAAACCTGAATTCCCTTATCGAGCGTGACTTTATATTTGCCCTGCTGGAACAAGACATCTGAAACAACGCCACTTAAGAGATTGACGTCCCCTCCAGTATCTTTCTCTTCCGCATCTCTGTGCTCAGCGCCATCTTCCAACGGGCGCGCGAGGATGCGAACCTTATCTCCCGTTTGATGCTCGTGCTCGCATTCAATGGAAAAAGACCCAAGAGCACTTTCCACTTCCCATCTTCCATTTGCCTTGCCTCTCACTTCGCCTTCCGCTACATTCCCCAGCCCCAGAAAGCTTGCCACAAAAGGAGACCGGGGATCCGCCCATACATCGGCAGGTGTGCCTTCGCGAATGATTTCGGCATTATGCAGGATCAGGATCCTGTCACCGACGGCAAAGGCTTCTTCCTGATCGTGGGTCACGTAGATCGCCGGGATGCTCGTGGTGTGCAAAATGGCGCGCAACTCACCGAGCAGATCCTCTCGCAACGTTCGGTCCAGGGCGCCGAGCGGCTCGTCGAACAGCAGCAAGCGCGGACGGATCGCCAGTGCCCGAGCCAGGGCGACGCGTTGCTGCTCGCCGCCGGATAACTCCGTGACTTGACGATTACCAAACCCGCTCAGGTTCACGAGATCCAACGCGTTGACTACACGCTCTGCAATTTGACTGTCTGGCAAACGCCTCATTTTTAGACCGAACCCAACATTCTCACTGACGTTCAGGTGTGGGAAAAGGGCGTAGTCCTGAAAGACCAGCCCGAAGTCCCGAAGGTGCGCAGGCGTGGAGGTGAGGTCCCGCCCATCGAAGGAGATCCTCCCGGAGTCGGCTGGCTCGAGTCCGGCGACGATCCGCAGGAGGGTTGATTTCCCGCTGCCTGATGCGCCGAGCAGGCAGACCGTCTCCCCGGTCTCTACCTGGAAAGATATATCCCGCAGGACCTGTTTTCCCTCGTAGGATTTGGAGATATGTTGGACTACCAGCATTAGAATTCTCCCGAGCCGGGGATGCGAAATTTCTCGATCAGCAAAATGCTCACCAGTGTAAGAAGCATCAGGAAGGTCGCCATTGCCATGGCCTGACCATAGTTCAGTCCACCGGGCTGCGAAAGAAAGCGCTCGATGGCAACGGGGATGGTGGGATACTCGGGACGCGCCAGCAGCAGCGTGGCGCCGAATTCGCCGAGCGAGATTGTAAAGGCAAAAATAGAAGCCGACAGGGTCGCACGGCGAAGGATAGGCAGATCGATGTTCTTCCTCACCTCCAGCGGAGAAGCGCCCAACGAGGCGGCTGCCTGCCGTAATCGCTCTGGAATGGAAGCAATCGCAGGCTGTAAGGCACGGATCACAAATGGCAGCGCGATCAAAGTGTGTGCAAATGGGACAAGCCATGGCGAAGCCAGCCAGGCGCCATACGAGATGATAAAACCCAGTCCGAGCATCATCGCCGACGAGCCGAGCGGCAAGATAATCAACGGGTCGAGCACCTTTTCCAGGCGGGTTGGTCTTGCCAGTGCAAAGGCAGCCGGAAACCCGAGCAACAGAGAAAGTGCCACCGTCCCGGCAGCATATCCCAACGAATTGGCGGCTGCCTGGACGGGAGGGACGTAAAAGACAGAACCGCGCCGGTTCACGAAGAGCTCACGGTAATAATCTGTCGTGAAACCATACTGCACCTCACCGCGCTGGCCACGGTCCGCTTCAAGGCGAGTAAAGGAGCGAAACGGGAGAGCGGAAAGAGGCAGTAGAAAGAAAGAAGTAAGGAGGAAGACGAATGAGGCAATAAGGGCTTTTTCTCGGAAAGTCTTCGGCTTGCGGATGTTTGACCGAGCGGAACGCGGCGCGGTTTGCACTGTGGAACGCGTCGCAGATCGCGTATAAAGGAACGAAATGGTGAGTGTGCACAGCAATTGAATGACAGCAAGCAGGGCAGCCAACGGCAGGTTGGGCAACCTGAGCACTCGCAGGTAAATCTCCACTTCGAGGGTGGCGAACTGTGGACCGCCCAGCAACAGGATCACACCAAAACTTGTGAAGTTGAAGAGAAA
>DATHTH010000229.1:0-15458 GCA_035463495.1 Anaerolineales bacterium
GTCCCGTTGCGCACGGCTTCTACCGCATCGGGCCGGACGATTTTAAAGTCTCCCGTCGGGTCGCAATAGCCGGCCTCGCAATCGAAAATCTCGATCATGGGCGTCTCGGTGATATCCCACTTCACATTGGGTGTGAAGGGCGAGATCTGGTAGCTTCCTTCCGGCGGCTCGAGAAGAGGATTTTCGGGGTCCGAAGGGTCCACATACAGCGTCCGGGTGCGGCCCGCCTGGTCAGTCACTTCCTGCACTTCGTAGATCCGGAATTCTTCGGGGTCGAACCAGACCGGGATAACACGGCCTTCATTATCCTGAATCTCGCGCACGATGGTGGGCTGCATGAGCTTGCCGCGGTTTGCGATCGTCGCCCCGGACATCAGAACCTGCAGGGGAGTTCCCAAAATCAAGCCCTGTCCTACGCTGGCAATATATGTATCACCGGTGGACCAGTTCTCACCCTGATTGATACGCTTCCATTTCGGATCGGGTATCAATCCATCCTCCTCACCCGGCAACTGGATCCCGGACTGTTCGCCATAACCGATTGCTCTGGCATACTCTCCCAGGCGAAAGATACCCAGACCGCCGCCATCGATCTCCCCTTCGAAGCCGCCGCCAAGCTTGTAAAAACAGACGTTACTTGAGTACGCAATACAATGGAAGAAATCGAGCGCACCAAACCCGGCTTCGTTGATCACGCCGTTGCGGTTATAAATCCAGTCCACAAAGGGACGTGAGTTCCTCTCGGTACAGGGATCGTTGGGCCGGAAGCGCTCGCACAACTCAAGCTTACCGGGGGTCTCGATAATCTGGTCGGCTGTCACGACGTATTCATTATACGCGCCGGTGGCTGTGGTCAGCTTGAACGTTGAGCCCGGTGGATGCTCAGCCGAAATAGCGCTGTTGATAAGCGGGTGCCGCGGATCCTGCACCAGCTGCTCGTAGTAATAGCCGGGGATAAAGCGTGCCATGCGATTGTTTTCAAAGGTCGGATAGTTGACCATCGCCAGGATCTCCCCGCTTCTGGGGTCCATGGCAATCACGATGCCACTCGAGATGCGGAGATCGCCGAAGAATGTATTCCAGAAATTGATCTCATCGATTAATGCAGCTTCCGCCGCTTTCTGGAGCCGCGTATCGATCGTCAGCACAACGTTATTGCCTGCCACAGGCGCAAGGGGCGGCTCGAGATTACGCAGAACGGCACCTGCAACGTCTCTTTGCACCACGCGCAGCCCATTCTGGCCCAGAAGAATATCATCGAGCGACGTCTCGACACCCGCGTACCCGATCTTGTCCCGGTTGGCGACAAAGTCACGATCCGTGAATTCATCTTCGCGGGCAGCCGGGATCGGACCCAGAAAACCGACCACCGACGCGGTGAGTGAACCGGTCGGATAATCACGGATGGGCTCGATCTCGACGGTGACACCGGGCCAGTCCACAGCCTTCTCACGCACGATGCGGGCAAGCTCGTCACTGATATTACAGCTGATCTTGACCGGAGTATACGGCGCCAGCGACTCGCCCAGCGCGACCATATCCGCGATGCTGGGGCCCTCCACGCAGGGAGAGAAGAGCTTGGCGTTGCTGAGGGACTCTTCGGTGACAGGACCTCCTACGGGCACACCACTCAAGGCAGATACCTCCCGGTAAATGCGCTGAATGTCGCCTTCGTCATCCGGCAAGCCAGCAGGCGTGATCACGATATTGTAGGAGGCGATGTTGCGCGCCAGAATATACCTGTTGCGATCATAGATAATGCCACGCGGCGCCGGATCACTAATCTCCGTGGTGTAATTCTCAATCGATTCCTTGCTCCAGGCTTGCTCACCGAGTACCTGTAAGGAAAACAAGCGATAGCTAATGCTGGCAACGACCGCAATCACTACTCCATAGACGACCAGGATGCGCCAGAACGGAACTTCATATCGGCTGACGTTCTGCGAACTCGAACTCATGTAACCTCCGGGGATGGATAGACCCATCTCGCCAGATCTCGCATCACGGCATAGACCGGGATGGCGAGAAGCATATTCAATAAGACGCTTGGCAGCGTCAACAAGCCAAGCACATCACTCAAAGGCAAGGGCACATCCGTAAAACGCAGGACAGCAAACGAAAGAGCGCTCACCAGAATGGTTCCCAGAAACGTAATGCTGAACATAGCAAGCAGTGGCGCCTGCCAGACGCGGCGTTGAAACACCTGCGCCAGGGCGACAACCATCACATATCCCGCGACCGGGACAATCCACAATATACCGGACACAAAACCGACCAGCAGTCCGGTGGCCGCCGCCCAGTGCCAGGCGGAATCCACTTCTTCCTGCAATGCCCAGGCAGCCAGCATGACCAGCGGCAGGTCGGCAATCCCCGAGAGAAGATAGACCCGGCTGATAACCGCCGACTGCAGCATCACACCCAGAACAATGACCGGGAGAGCAATCAGATTACGCATTGCCTCAGGGGGTGGGCGCCAAAGGCGAGAGGTCGACAGGCTGAAAGTTGACGATCACGAGTACGAGGTCGAGTTGGTTAAAGTCAACCACCGGCTGCACCGTTGCCTCCTGGAATAGATCGAAATCACGTGAACGGACATTGACCACCTGCCCAATGATCAGGTCAGGAGGATAATTGCCTCCCAGCCCGGATGTCAAGACCAGGTCGCCGGGCTGTACGTCGATGTCCTGTGGGATCAATTCCAGGTTCACATCGCCGGTCACGGAACCTACCAGCGAGGCTTCTGTTTCTGCGTTTTGCAGGCGCACATTGACGCTCGAAGCCGCATCGGTGATCAGCTGGACACGGGCGGCATTCGCAATCACCGCGTCGATGCGTCCGATCAAGCCCTGGTTGGTCACCACGGGCATACCACGCCGGATACCATCGTTTGAACCGCGGTTGATGAGCACGTAATGCAGGAAGGGGCTCGGGTCGCGGCCGATAACGGATGCGGCGCGGTAGGTATTTTCAGGATTGGCGCGTGAAAAATCCACGAGCGCTGCCAGGATCTCGGTCTCCGCCACTTGCTGCTGTAACTGGATGATCTGCGCCTGGAGATCTGCCAGCTCGCCTTCCAGCTCGGCATTGCGCTGGCGCAGCGAAGCCATATCGCGCGGCGAGGTGAAAAAATCCTGCACAGCCAGGAAGCGGGCGGAGAACCATTCTTGAACACCGACCAGAGAGGTTGTAAACACATTGGAGGCGCTGCTGAAATAGCCTCCCAGGGCGAGCGCCATAATTCCCCCCACGACCAGAAAGATAATGGTCGTCTGAAGCGTACGTGAAAACATATTTCTCATAGAATGTTAGTGTGCAACTAGCCTTGCCGTGCAGCGGATCAATAAAATGTTATACGCTGTGACGGGTGCTGCCGCGCTCAAGGCCCACCAGGAACCGGCTCAATGTATCGAAGTTTTCAAAGACCATACCCGCGCCGCGCGCTACGCAGGTGAGTGGATCCTCAGCTACCCAGACCCGCAGGCGCAGCTCGTCGGTCAGGCGCTCCGCCAGTCCTTGCAGGAGCCCACCGCCGCCTGCCAGGCAGATACCGATATCCATCAGGTCGGCGACAATTTCCGGGGGGATTTCATCCAGGGCGTCGCGAATAGTATCCACGATGACCTGGACGGAGGCCGCGAGTGCCTCACGCATCTCGATGGAAGAGATCTCAATGCTTTCCGGCAACCCGGTCACCAGGTTGCGGCCGCGCACTTCCATGGTTTTTTCGGGGTGCAGGGGATAGGCAGAACCGATCTGCCATTTGATCTGTTCGGCGATCCCCTCGCCGACCAGGAGGTTGTATTTGTTCCGTAGGTACTGCACGATATCCTGATCCATCTCATCGCCAGCCACACGCAGCGACCGGGAAGCGACAACACCGCTCATGGACATGACCGCGACTTCCGTCGTGCCGCCGCCGATATCCACGACCATCGTTCCTTTGATCTCTGCCACGGGCAGACCCGCCCCCAGCGCCGCGGCAATCGGTTCTTCGATCAGGTACGCAGCCCGCGCGCCGGATGCCATGACCGCGTCGTAGACCGCACGTTTTTCCACTTCGGTCACACCGGTCGGGATGCCCACGACCACGCGGGGACGTGGCAGCGGGACCACGCTCTGCTCGTGAACGCGTCCGATAAAGTATTCAAGCATCACCTGTGTGATATCAAACTCCGAGATGACACCATCCCGCAGCGGACGGATGACAGCCACATTGCTGGGCGTCCGTCCCATCATTTCCTTGGCTTCGAGTCCGATGGCTAAAGGCTGACGTAAGCGTTTGTCGATCGTTACCCATGAAGGTTCATTAATGACAATCCCTTTTCCGCGCACGTTCACCAGTGTGTTCGCGGTCCCCAAATCGATTGCAATATCTAATGAAAACAGGCCCAATAGCCAGTTTATCGGGTTAAAGGCCAAAGCAGGCTCCTCAGCGAGGGTGTCAAAGCTAAGCTAGTTGATGAGATATTATACCTAACAATTCGTATCCACGTGCCCGGCGGGGGGTTAATAGACTAAGCTTTGTCCGACATTTAACAATTTTCAAGGAGACATCATGTCAAAAATCGCACTCGTCACAGACAGTACGACGTACATGCCCCCTGAACTGGTCAAAAAATATAACATTTCCGTGGCGCCGCAGGTGCTGATCTGGGCGGATCAGACATACAAGGATGGTGTGGATATTCAATCGCAGGAATTCTTCACACGGCTAAAAACCGCCAAAGTGATGCCGACAACGTCCCAGGTGGCAGTTGTATCCTTTCAGGAAATTTTCCAGGATCTGGTGAACAGGGATTATGAGGTGCTCGCCCTGCTGGTCTCCTCTAAGCTGTCTGGAACGATCCAGTCGGCTGTGCAAGCCAAGGATTTGCTGGGCTCTGGAGGAGAAAAGATCCATATCGTCGACAGCCAGTCTGTCGCCATGGCGCTCGGCTTCCAGGTGCTGGCGGTGGCGCGTGCGCTGGAGGATGGCGCCAGCCTGAACGATGCCCTGAGCCTGGCAGAAACACTGCACCAGCATACAGGGCTCTTCTTTACGCCGGACACACTTGAATTCCTGCACCGCGGCGGCCGTATTGGCGGCGCTCAGCGTTTTGTTGGGACGATGCTGAATATGAAGCCCATTCTGGCGATTAGGGACGGGCGGGTGGAACCGGTCGAGCGCATCCGTACCAAATCAAAGGCGCATAGCCGCGTTCTGGAGCTGATTGTCGAAAACGCTCGAGGCAAGTCGCCGGTCCGCCTGGCGACCCTGCATGCCAACGCCGCCGAGGAAGCCAGGGCTTTGCTCACCCGTGCCGAGAAGGAGCTCCAACCGGTGGAAAGCATCTTCACAGAAGTCAGCCCGACGGTTGGGACCCACGCCGGACCCGGCACGGTGGGACTCGCCTTCATGGCTGGAATGTAACTCAACGCAATCCAGTGCACGCCAACAAGAGGACGCCCTGAAGGCGTCTTTTTGTTTACAGTATAATCTGGGCATGAAACCTGCCTCCCCGCTTGTCATCGGCATCGCGGGCGGATCGGGCTCCGGGAAGACAACCGTCGCACAGGAAATCCTGCAACGCGTGGGACCGGACCGTATTGCTTTCCTCCAGCATGATTCATACTACAAAGATTTGAGCGGGCTGCCTCCCATTCAGCGTGCCGAGGTCAACTTCGATCACCCCAACTCGCTCGAAACAGAGCTCCTGATCGAGCACATCGCCTGCCTGCGCGAGGGGAAGCCTGTGGAGGTCCCTATCTACGACTTCTCCACGCACAGCCGCACCGATAAGACCTTCACCGTCCAGCCGCGCCGCGTCATCCTGGTGGAAGGCATCTTAATCTTTACAGAAGCCTCTTTGCGCCAGATGTTCGATGTGAAGATCTTTGTAGACACCGACTCCGACATCCGTCTCATCCGCCGGCTCGAGCGGGACATCGCCGAACGCGGCCGGACTGTCCACTCTGTGATCAAGCAATATCAATCCACAGTCCGCCCGATGCACCTCGAGTTCGTGGAGCCCTCCAAGCGATATGCCGATGTGATCATCCCGGAAGGCGGGCATAACGCCGCCGCGCTCGATATGGTTGTGGCCAGAGTGGATTCGTTGTTGAAATAAATGTAGACCTGACAGGTTTCAAAACCTGTCAGGTCTAACCAAAAAGGAGAGATAATGGCTAAAGAATGGTCGAAACCACCCGAAATGCAGATCGACCCGAAGAAGAAATACAAAGCGCACATGGAGACCGATCAAGGCACCATGGTCATCGAGTTATTTGCGGACAAGGCGCCAAAAACGGTTAACAATTTCGTTTTCCTGTCGCGCGAAGGGTTCTACGATGGGGTGATGTTCCACCGCGTGATTTCCAATTTTATGGCGCAGGGCGGCGACCCGACCGGAAGCGGTCGAGGAGGACCTGGCTACAAATTCGAAGATGAATTTCACCCGAGTCTTCGGCACGACAAGCAGGGCATCCTTTCCATGGCAAATGCCGGGCCGAACACAAATGGCTCACAATTCTTTATTACGCATGGTCCCACACCCCACCTTGATAACCGACACACCGTCTTTGGTCAGGTGGCCGAGGGTCTCGAGGTGTTGATGTCCATTCCGCCGCGCGATCCCGGAAACGTAAACGCTCCCGCCGTAAAGATCAAACGTGTCACTATCGAAGAAAGTGAATAAAAGCAGGTCTTCAAGAGAAGCGAATGGCGCCCCAAAGAAGGCGAAGGAAACCTCTGAACCCTCTTCTCGCGCCGTCAGGCACAAAGTGAAGCCCAGCCTTCTGACCAGGGTCACCCAGCCGGAAGCCTTCAACTGGCTAAAGAGCTCGCGCTTCCTGACGAATCTCCTGCGCATCCTGGCGCTGTTCGTGGTCGTGGGGATTACGCTTTACATCTACAGCATCCGCGAACGCGTGGAGGAGTTTGCCGCCTTTGGGTATCCCGGCATCTTTTTGATCGCCCTGCTCGCAAATGCAACCATCCTGCTACCTGCGCCGGGTATTGCCGTGATCTATGCGATGGGCGCCATCTTCAATCCTCTTGCTGTGGGACTGGCTGCCGGGTCAGGAGGGACGATCGGAGAGCTCTCCGGCTACCTAGCAGGATTCAGCGGGCAGGCTGTGGTGGAGCGAATGGATGTGTATAACCGCATCCGGCCGTGGGTAGATAAATATGGCGGCTGGGCGATCATGGTGCTCTCCGCGATCCCGAACCCGTTCTTCGATATTGCTGGTATTGCCGCCGGCATTGCCCGCATGCCGCTGCATACCTTCCTGATCTTCACGTTTGTCGGTCAATTGATCAAGATGACATTCTTTGCCGTGGCAGGGCATTACTCCATTGCATGGCTTACGAACTTCTTTGAATAAGGAGAGTGAAATGTCTGACTACACAGCGATCGATTCGTATCTGGAGAAGAACCTCGACAGGAGCATCGATGAGCTTTCAAGGCTCGTGGCGCAGCCCAGCGTCGGCGCGCAGAACCTGGGGCTGCAGGAGTGTGCCGCCCTGGTAGGTGAGATGCTGCGGGCGCGCGGCTTCGAAGTTCGCATCATGGAAACGGCCGGCGCCCCGGTTGTATTCGGAGAGCGGAAGGGCAAGTCGGAGAAGACTCTCCTGATCTACAACCATTACGACGTCCAGCCGCCGGAGCCTCTAGAACTGTGGGAAACGCCGCCCTTCGAGCCCAGCCTGCGGGATGGCAAGCTGTACGGGCGCGGCGTCAGCGACGATAAGGGGCATATCGTCTCGCGTCTGTTTGCGATCGATTCGCTGCTCGAAACGGAAGGCGAGCTGCCTTGCAATATCAAGTTCATCATCGAAGGCGAAGAGGAAACGGCTTCGGTGAATCTGTTCGAGTTCATCGAGAAGAACAAAGACCTGCTCAAAGCCGATGCATGTATGTGGGAGTTCGGCGGCGTGGACCACCGGGATGTGCCCATGCTCTATCTTGGCTTGCGGGGCATCTGCTATGTGGAATTGAGCGTGGAGACCGCAGCCATCGACGTCCACTCCGGGTTGGGCGGCTCCATCTTCCCGAACGCAGCCTGGAGACTGGTCTGGGCGCTGTCCACCCTGAAAGGACCCGACGAACGGATCCGCATCCCCGGCTTCTATGACGGGATCCAGTCCCCTTCGGCTCGCGACCGGGAGCTAATGGATGCTCTACCCGAGGTGGCTGAAGAATACAAGTCGCGGTACGGCGTCAAAGAGTTCATCAAGGGACTCACTGGCGGAACTGATCTTAAAATGGAGGAGGTCTTCACCCCAACTTGCACCATCTGTGGGCTGACCTCTGGCTACCAGGGACCCGGCTCCAAAACCGTTCTCCCCGCACGCGCCTCCGCCAAGGTAGATTTCCGGCTGGTCCCCCAACAGGACCCCGACGATATTCGCCGGAAACTCCGCGCCCACCTGGATGCCGAAGGCTTCAGCGACATCCAGATCACGGATCTCGGCGGCGACCCACCCGCCCGCACCGACCCGGACGAGCCATTTATTCAGCTAGTCGTAGAAACCTCTGAGGAAGTTTACGAAACACCGATGGAACTGGTCCCGATGGTCGGCGGGTCGGGACCTAGCTATCCCTTTGTGCATGATCTCAAGCTCCCTGTCGCAACTGCCGGTTTGGGCTACCCTGATACCCGCGCCCACGCGCCGAACGAAAATATCCGCGTGGACCTGTATCTCAAGCACGCCCGGCATATGGCGCGCATCATTAAGGGGTTTGCAGCATAATCTCCGGGGCCTGAAATATGACCTTATTCACTCCAATTTGGTGACAGGACCTCCTCGATTAGGGCGTATAATCTATTTGTGTAAAGTTTCACAAATCGTCTCCCCTGATTAGCTTAATGCTGGGGATGCGCCATAATGTACGGAGGTAAACATGTTCGTTAGCGAAAGAATGACACGACCGGTCATCTGCGTCTCGCCTGAAGAGCCGATCAACGAAGTCCTGGCGATGTTCAGGAAGGAACACATCCGCCGCGCACCGGTGATGAAGGACGGCAAGCTGGTCGGCATCGTCTCAGAACGGGATCTGCTCAACGCTTCTCCCTCCTCGGCGACCACGCTGAGCGTCTGGGAACTCAACTACCTGATCAGCAAGGTGAAGGTCAAGGACGTCATGTCCAAGAAGGTCATCACCGTGGACCAGGATACTCCGATCGAAGAAGCTGCCCGCATCATGGCAGACAAGAAGATCGGCGGACTGCCCGTCGTGAGCGCCGGCAAGGTGGTCGGCATGATCACTGAGACCGATCTCTTCAAAGTCTTCCTCGAGCTCATGGGTGCACGCCAGAAAGCCATCCGAGTCACCGCGACGATCCCGGAACGGCCAGGTGAGCTTGCCAAGGTCACCAGGGCGATCGCCAGCAATGGCGGCGATTTCATATCCCTGGGTATGTTCGCCGGTCCCGATACAGATTCGCGCATCCTGACCTTCAAAGTCCAGGGAATGAAGAAGGAAAAGATCCGCGAAGTACTCGACGATGTAGTACTCAAGTTCTGGGATCTCAGGCAGAACTAATTGAATAGCTATCCAAAAGAAAAACCGCCCAGAGCGGTTTTTCTTTTCTATATGCCCATTAGGCGAATGCTTGTATTGCAGCGTTTAACACTTCACCATAGTCGAGTTCATCTCCGAGGGCAGGTCGCGGCATCCTGCGAGAGCACAGCGGAAAGGATGATCAGCTTGCCAATGATCCGCTGCTGTCTCTTACCCCATGCGTGCCGAACCGCATCAGGAGCGCTGTGCCCTTTTGGCTACTTGGTTTCCCTTCAAGCCCCCGACTTCCTCGCGTGTGAGGTACCGCCACTGCCGGGGTTTCAAGTTTGCCAGACGGAGTGCACCAATCCGGGTCCGCACAATGCGGACGACCGGCAAACCGAGCTGTTTACACGTTTCCCGGATCTGGCGCTTGCGTCCCTCTCCCATCACCACGCGCACCCAGGCACCCTTGCCCTGTGAGGCCTCAAAGCGGACATCCACCGGCGCGGTCTTATATCCGTCTTCGAGAACGACGCCCCTTCTCCATGCTTCGAGCTGTGCCGGGTCCGGGCGGCGTGCCAGGAGCACACGGTATTCCTTCTGGTGCCCGAACTTCGGATGGGTGAGCTTGTTGGCAAGGTCGCCATCGTTGGTCATGAGCACCAGTCCCTCGCTCTCGAAATCCAGCCTGCCCACTGGATAGATGTGCTGGGGTACGTCGACCAGGTCACGCACGGTCTGGCGGTCGTCTCCACGCTCCTTTTCGACGGTGGAGAGCACAAAGCGCGGCTTGTTCAGCGCGATATAGGTTAATGCTTCGGCAGCCGCAATCGGTTTGCCATCGATTGTGATCTTATCCAGCGCGGGGTCCGCTTTTTGTCCGAGGGTCGCGATCTGTCCATTCACACGTACGCGCCCAGCTGAGATGATGTCCTCACAGGCACGCCGCGAGCCATAGCCGGCTTGAGCTAATATCTTTTGTAGGCGCTCTTGCATAACGGTCGAATTATAACAAAGGGCGCTGCTATTCCTCCACTGCCAGCGAGATTGCTCCATCGATGCCCAGTCTCTGTCCCTGCTCCCAGGCTGTGTTGAATGCAGAACCGGTCATGCTCGTGCGCATAGCGCTACGCTCTTTTTCGTACTCAGCCAGTTCGACGGGCGTGGGACGGGATGCGATCTCCCTGCGCAGGCTGTCCGCCGCACCGAGTAGGGTCACGGCGCGTTCTGGTTCTCCCTTTTTAGCCAGGATATAGGCAATGCACTCCAGTTCATGTGCCACTGCGGCGCGATGGCCGAGATCCTTCCACTTGGGCAGCAGGTCGCGATAGATCGCCAGCGGCTCGTCCGATTCGCCGTTTTCGCGCAGGACATGCGCCAGCTCGCTATAACAGGAATACAACAGCCGTCTATTCCCCACTCGCCTGGCGTTACTGGCGCTCTCCATAAACTGTGCCCGCGCGGTCGCGAGGTCTCCCATGACACCGGCGATGCGTGCCATGCCAAACACAGACATGGTTGTCGCCCATTGCAACCGTGTGCCGCGGCTGATGGAAACCGCTTCGTCCAGGTAGCGCTTTGCCCTCTCGACATCACCGTACGCAAAATACGTCATCTGGGCACGGGTAGTCAGCATCAGAGAAAGCTCTGCAAGATAGCCCCTCTGGCGCGTGATGGTTTCGGCTTCGATCACTGCTTCTTCGGCCACCTGGAACTCTCCCAGGAACGTGCAGGCAAGCCCAACCAGACTCAAGAGGCGCCCGACTGTCTTTAGATCACCAACTCGCCTGGCCAGGCTTACGCCCGCACCAGCAGCGTCTCGACCGGTCCTATGATCTCCAATGGCAATGGAGCTCCAGCCCAGCATGCCGTAAACCTTTGCTCGTTCCTCATCCAGATCGGGTAAAGTCTGGCTGCGCTCGAGGACCAACCGGCACCACTTGCGAGCTTCATGATTGTAGTCCCGCGCAACCCAAAAGCTGGCTGCCAGATATGCCAGCCGCAAGGACTTTTGCGGATGGTTGGAGCTAGACCACTCCAGGGCAGCCCGTAGATTTTCATGCTCCACTTCCATCTGATCCAGCCATTCCGTATCTTCCTGACCGAATATGCGTTGGTCAGCCTCAGCCAGCTGATCGATACTTTGCAGGAAAAATTCCATATGACGATCCCGGACCTCAACGGCCTCGGCTGACTCGAGCAGTTTTTCCATAGCATACTGACGGATGGTTTCGAGGAAGCGATAACGAGATGTGCTTCTCTGCTCCTCCACGTTGATCAGCGATTTGTTGACGAGTCCCACCAGCCCGTCCAGCGTATCTGACTCCCCGATCACCGCTTCCGCGGCTTCGAAGGTCCAACCGCCCGAAAAGACAGCCAGCCGCCGAAACGCACGCTGCTCTGTTTCATTCAGCGAATGATAGCTCCAGTCGATCAATGCACGCAGCGTCTGCTGGCGCGGCAGAGCTGTGCGGCTCCCCCCGGTTAATAGCTTAAAGCGATCGTCAAGGCGGTCCGCGATCTGTTCGGGGGTGAACAATTTGACACGCGCAGCAGCCAGTTCTATGGCGAGGGGAATCCCGTCCAGGCGGGCGCAAATCTGGGCAATGGACGAAGCATTGTGATCTGTCAGGCGAAAGCGCGGCTCCGCTTTCATGGCGCGATCGACGAACAACCGTGTCGCCTCACAGTCCATCAGAGACCGAGAAGAGGAGTCGGGAAGCGATAGCGACGGGACGCGATACACGGTCTCACCCGCGACTCCTAACGCTTCGCGGCTTGAAGCAATGATCTTGAGCTGCGGGCAGGCATGCAATAGCTGGTCGGCGATTTGGGCACTTTCTTCCACCAGATGCTCGCAGTTGTCCAGGATCAAAAGCAGCTCTTTCGAGCGCAGGTAATCCATCACAATCTCGATCAGGGGAATACCCGGCACTTCATGCAAATCCAGAACAGAGGCGATTACGGAGGGAATGTACGCAGGATCGCGGAGGGCAGCCAGCTCCACGAGCCAGACGCCATCTTTGAATTCGGACAATCGATCGGCAGCCAGCTGGAGCGATAACCTGGTTTTTCCCGTCCCGCCGGGCCCGATCAGCGTCAATAAACGCGCCGAGTCCAACAGATTTGCTGCCTCGTGCATTTCGCGCTCGCGCCCGATAAAACTGGTCAGCTGCGGGGGAAGATTATTCGGCAGGACGTTGAGCGACTTCAGCGCGGGAAAGTCCCTGGGTAAGCCCGGGGCCAGTAGCTGAAAAACATGCTCGTCTCGGGTCAAATCCCTCAGGCGATGCACACCGAGATCGAGCAGCGAAACCTCCTGGGGAAGATGCTCGCGAGCCACCTCTGCAGCGACCGATGAAAGCAGAACCTGCCCGCCATATCCGGCAGCCATTATACGGGCAGCGCGATTCAGTACCTGACCATGATAATCGCCTCCACGCAATTCTGCCTCGCCCGTGTGGAGTCCCATGCGCACTCGGATAGGCAGGCCGCCGATAGGCGCCTGGAGATAGTGCTGGGCTTGCAACGTGGTATAGACGGCATCAATAACGGCACCAAAGACGGCATGAAAGCCATCGCCGGTCGTTTTGATCACCGTCCCGTGATTGGATTCAATGGCATCCCGCATGATCGCATCGTGCTGAGCCAGAGCCTTCTGCATGGCTTCGGGATGCTTCTCCCAAAGCTGTGTGCTACCTTCGATATCGGTAAAAAGAAAGGTAACGGTTCCGGACGGCAATGTACCCATATGTGCTACCTGATCGGCTGAGGTTGTGCTGATGGCATGGAGTATAACAGCCGCACTCGATGAAGATCAACCGCCGCAAGACAAACCGGTTTTTTGAAGAATCGTATCCCAGCCCACTCCAACCGTGCTGGTATCGTCATCGATGACTGCCAGCAATCCAAGTGGGTACTCCGAAGACACTTGCTGGGTGATAGAGATTCCGTCTGTATTGTTGACGCCGGGGATATTGATGGTGCCGAGATGTGCCTTTGTCCTGCGGTGGAAGACCTCGAAGTCCGTGCTCCGGCTCCTCTGGTCGGCGACAATGATGAGACCTTCACCAGAATCCTCTCCTTCCGTAGCAAAACACTTGTACACCGAAATGCCCTCCGCGTCGGAGTCGAAAATAGAGCGGTCGCCGAACGCAGGTCCGGCGGGGTTGCCATCCGGATCATATTGATAGACTCCGCTACGGTCACCTTCATCGGGAATATATAGAACCTGGTAATAATCATCCCCATACATAGTTTCCAGTCCCTCGCTTGGTTCAAATTCACCGAGGGGATCTCCCGTCTCGGCATCATGATAAAACACGATGTCATCATACGAAACATAAATCCTTCTTTGATCGTCCGGAAGATTCAGCATGGCCAGGTTCGGCTCGGAGTCTCCGCCGGTCGCAGCCGTCGTAAAGGACAAAGAGCTATTCTGCTCCAGGCTCGGTAGATCATACGCGCAGACATTGCTCGTGTATCTCTCGGTAATGTAGAGAACGTCGCGCTCTTGATCGACCCAGACGCCGTTCGATTCATCCCCGCACGTGATCGTCATCAGCTGACTCTGAAAGGGATGCTGGTAGACCTCGATAAACTCATTCCCTTTCGAGGTGACAAACATCAAAGAGTCAGATGGCTCAGGCGCCTCCCAGAACGCAATCGAATCTACATTGCGTCCATCCCCATCCAGGTCGAATTCGATATCCGATCCATCCAGCAGGACCGTACCGAACGGCTCGAGATGTACCGGGTCGGTAGGTTCTGGAGACGCCGTTGGCGCAAGCGTTGCGGTCGCCGTGGAAGTAGATAAATCAGGGCGCATCGTCGCAGTAAGGGTCGGCGTTGATGGTGCTGGCGGCGCCGTCGCGCAGGCAGAGATGAAAAGCAGCATAATAAGAAAAATACCGGAAGATTTCACTGGCTTTCCTTTCATTTGAGTCTTACAGAACAGTTGGAATTACTCTCGCGCAACCAAGCCAGCCTGAACGGTCTTTCTAAAGAGAATCAGGGACCGCCTGGACAGGGAATATTGAATTTCGTATACCCGAACATCGGCTTTTGGCAGGGAATATTATATGACACAAGCCCACGTAGTTTGGTGCAGAGAATCTCCCCTCTTTGTTATTCCCGACATGGGAACAGCGGTGATACGAATATTAGAGTTTTCGAAATCTGAGTAAACTTATCTTGAAATACGAACCGCTAATCTGGTGCTCACGCTGGATGTGAGCCGGCACCATGTCCGCTCGGGCGAGAATGTTGTTTTCCTCATGAACATCGAGAACCGCGGACGAGCCACCGCCTTGGACGTGATCTTCAGCAAACATGTGCCTGACCCCCTCAATCCGGTCGCGTTTTATTGCGTTCCACCGGCAGTTCTTCAAGTCGACGAGTGTCATGTGGACGCACTGTCCCCCGGGCAAACCGTTACTGGAATAGCCGTCCTAACCCCAAAAACGAATCCGGCGGATGATGAACTTCATTTTATGACCTTCGCCCGTGTGGAAAGCAGCACACCGGACGCCAACGAAGCGAATAACACCGACGAGGTCGAAATCTTCATTTTCAGACCCGACCGGGCAGACTTAACCCCGGTGCTCCCACCCGCGGGTCAGGAAGAACACTGCGTACAAGTCGCGCCCGGACAATACGGAGTTGACTCTATCATACGCAATGAAGGAACCCAGACTAGGCGCGCTTCCGTTGCCGCGGTTGAATTTCTCATGCAAGGCGGGATCGTCACCGTCGATGTGCCGGTCCCTGCCATCCAGGCGAACCAATCCTTTAGTTCAGGGCCGATCTCGACCCCACCGGGATGCTTCTCTACGCAGGATTGTGCCTTCATCATCACAGCTGATATTACCGAGCGAATAAACGAGAAGTTTGAGAACAACAACTCCACCAGAGGCTCGTGCGACGCATAATACCGGTCGGCAGCCGTAAGATGGGTGAACCCAGAGGGCTGAC
>DATHTH010000230.1:0-19879 GCA_035463495.1 Anaerolineales bacterium
ACCGTCGCGCAAGATCACGCCGCGGGCTTGATCCTTGATCACGTCGATTTGCTTCACCGGGACGTCGAACTGGAACTCCACACCCGCCTCCACTGCCAGTTTCATCAGCGCCTGCACAATAGAGTACATCCCGCCTTTCGGATACCAGACGCCATGAGCGAGCTCGGTATAAGGCATCATCGAGAAGGTGGCAGGCGCCTCAAAAGGACTGAGCCCCATGTAGACATCCTGAAACGTGAACGCCGCTTTCAAGCGCGGATCGTCGAAATACATCGACATATTACGGTAATGATTGGTAAGCGGTTTGAGCCGGTAGAGCAGGGGGATGTTTTCAAGTCGAAAGAAATCGGAGGCTTTGCGGAAATCGCGATTGACCAGCTTCTCGACCCCCAGGTGGTAATGGCGGTGCCCTTCTTCCAGATAGCGGAGAAGTCCTGTGAAACTTCCTGGCTCGAATGCCTCCAACTGATCCTGCATCCATTTCATGTCGGAGGTCAGCGCAAGCTGGCTGCCATCGTCGAAGACGAGATGATACGTTGGGTCGACGCGCTGGAACTCAAGTAACTCGTGCAGGGAGGTTCCGAGGGCCGCGAACTCGGACTGGTATAAGAGCGGCATCACCAGCAACGTCGGTCCGGCATCGAAGTGATGTCCGTCGCGGCTGAAACGGTCACAGCGTCCCCCGGGGCGCGAGTTTTTTTCCAGCACGGTCACTTTGATGCCGCGGCGTGCCAGGTGCGTCGCGGCGGTCATGCCGCCGATCCCCGCGCCGATCACAATCACGGAGGCTGGCTTCATGTTTTCCTCAACGAATGGGAAATGACCGGTTGGCGCAAGGGCCGGGCGCGACGGAGCTCGGTTGCTGACGACAGAATATTCCATGCCATGTGTAAACCAGACCTGAGTTTTTTCCGTTCACTGTAATGGGGGCGAAGGAAAAACTCTTCTTTTTCGATCATATCCAGCAGCCATTCAAACCGCGCCGTATACGCAACCCCTGCCAGGCGGCAACGGGGATTTTCGACGCGCGCGAGATATGCTCTGCCCGCCTGAAAAGATTGCCGCGCCAACCGGACGCGGTTTTGTACCCAGCTGCGATATGCGTCGCTTCGGATATCCCCGGGCGCGATCCGGTTTGCCTTGAGAACTTCACGTGGCACGTTGTAATAACCCGCCTGCAGATCGTCGTGCGTGTCTCTGAGCATGTGCGTGATATGTGCGCCGGACACCGCGAGATAACGTGTCTCATCGTGCGGAGAATAAGAGTCATGCCCGATGAAATAATGCATTGCTTCGGTAACGGCGGTGGCCAGCCAGCGCGTGTACTCATTCAGCTCGGAAGCTGAGATCAACCTGCCACGGCGCGCGGCATCGAACTCCATGACCTTCATCATGTTGTGCAAATAGGAATATAGTCCGCTGTTTCGGTCACGATCTGTCTGCACCAGCTCGACAAGCATGTCTTCTTCCGGCGTTAAGTCAGAGAGCGACTCTCCTCGACAGCATTTTTCCAACAGGGCTTTCTGGCGCTCAAGGAAATCCGCTCGTGCTTGGATTGTGACGCCTGGTCGTAACGTGGACGCATCAAGAGTATCGTCCACCCAGCGAAAATAGGCATAGGCGCGATAAGCATCCTCCACGCGTTTCCGGTCGACGAGAAAATGGATCGTGTAGTACGTTTGTTGACTGGCATTCTTTGTAATCAGGGCGGCAATGCTTTGGGTGGGAGTTCTGGTTATCATCTGCAGGTCGCTCGGAGGCAAGGCTGGGTTTGGACAAGGCGTATCATATAGCTACAAAAAAAAAGACTCCCCCGTCAGTGGGAGAGTCTTCACTGTCCGAATGGACAGTTCATGCACTATGTCTGCTCTGGGTGTCCTCCGTCAGCAGGACATCGGTTACTCCGTTCCCGCGTTGGAACATCGTATCGCGGTGCAGCCAGACGATGATTACCGCCGCGATGGCAAAAAGGAAGTTGTCCCAGGGTTGGGCATCGGGGAAGATCGGATTCATCATGTGCAGGTGGTACAGGACGGCAATCAGCAAACTTCCGCGAGAAGCGTTGAATAACGGCGTCAGGATGATCGTAATGGCGACGAGTCCCAGAAAGAACGGTCCAAAGGACCAGGCGCTCTGCGGAGTTCCACCCAGGACAAAGGCAGGAGTATGCCAGACAGCCCAGATGATACCGAGGATCAGGCTAGCCCAGAACGGCGCAAATTTACGCTGCAAGAGAGGCAGGGCAAGCCCCCGCCAGCCGAACTCCTCTCCCATCGGGCCCAGGAACAGCGACTGCGCGAGCGCCGGGAACATCAGATACCAGGGAACGTAGGGAAACGGATCACGGATCGTGCCCTTTACCGCCGCGCTAGCGTAGACGATCGCCGGAATGCCAAGGATGAGGAACAGCCACCATCCTGACGGAGCACGCCAGAGCGTCAGGCGTCGAAAAAGGCTGCCCAGGCCGCTAAGACCGTAATGCCACCAGACCAGGAGTGTCCCTGCAATGCCGGGCGCATACACGGCTAGGATAAACAGGGGATTACTCGAGCTCATCTCACCAAAGATTGCGGTGAGCTGGTCGGGAAAGAGCATGAGAAGGATAAAGGGTCCCCAGCTTAAGCCGAAGGTAAGAGCCAGGAAGAGGAACAACGTTTTCATTCCCATCCCGGTTCTCTTTTGTGTCCGAACAGATTCGTATATTGCACTCGTATTCATGTCAGTTTTCCAATTCCGTCATCTCGAACTATGAATTGGCTGCCTCTACCTAACGAGGTTCGCCGGTGGCCACTTCGCCCACAGCAGCGAGATGAGAACTGCCAGGCTGGAGGCGGTTCCGATAAGCATCAGTGGATGAAGATAAAGAAGCAACATCAACAGCGAGATCGCGCCGCCGCCTATGGCAAGCTCGCGCCACCAGCCCGTGGGGACAATAAACCCCAGGACTCCCAGCCCCGCGGTGACGAGCGCAATGCCTCCCGCCAGCCAGAGAAACCCGCCAACCCGGTATAGGGCAAGCGTCTGATTCAAGCCGAGCGAGGAGAGTAGCCACGAGCGTCCCATGTTGACCGGCCACCAGCTGACAAATGCCGGGTTCTGGATCTCCTTGGGCAAGGTCGATCCGAAACTTCCAGCCGCTTGACCTGCGACAATCAAGCCGTGGATAATGAGAAAGGCGGCAATCAAGAGTTTCATTTTTCAGATTTCCTTTCGCTGAGATAATCAAACGCCCAGGTCGGTCTCGTGCGGCTACCTTTCCATTGCCAGCCTGAACACCAGAAACGCAGCCACAAGCGTGATTGGCGTGAACAAGCGTGTCTCAAAAGAAGAATTGGAGGCAAGGTTTCCTGCCGTGTTGAGAAGCAGATAGGCAAAGATGATCCATAAAAGGATATTGATCGCCTTGCTGAGGTTGCCGACCTCGACGTAGCCAATCTTGGCGGCGACGACAAGCGCGAAGAGAACATTGAAAATCAGAGAAACCATGAGCAGGGCACGGGGGTTGGAGACGCCGTCAGCCCGGCCACCCCAGACGATGGTAGAAGGCAATAGGTTGAACACGATCAGGACGTGGAAGGCTACCAACAGTCCGAAGAGGACCAGCAGCACATTGCCAGCGGTTTGCGCACTTATGAGCTTGCTCATTTCTGCCTCCGAAGGAATAGATTGTTTGCCCAGTTAACCATGGCTCTTAGGCGCGCAGCCTGTGAACCGTCATCTGCTGGCCGAACACTGCCCACAACAACGCTGCATCCACTAGGACTGGGAAGAGCGCCCACCCGGAGAACCAGATCACCTGTAGCACGATGGATAGTGAAGCCCCTGTGATGATCAACCACCTGCACCAACTAGCGGGCACAAACCGGCGTAGCAGTGCCGCGGCTGCCATCAGGAACAAGATCGCCGACGAGATTGCCAGGATGGGGGTCAGGGTGTTCAGCAGGTCTCCGCGGATCAGCGTGCGCGTGGAAGCGTCAAACGGCCAAAACAACATGCCGCCAACCCACCAGGGCGGTGGGGCATCACCCGGCAAAAGAGGTACGAGGGCTGTCAAATTGAGATGTGCAGCCAGAAGCAACAGAACAAGCATGATTTTCCACATGGGGTATCTCCTTTCGTTTATACGGTGAATGTCTTGGTGGGTACGGGACTGTGATAGTGTTCTAAAAATTCCAGAATTTTCCTCCTGGCTCCGGTGTTGCTTCTAAGCATCAAGGCAAGATGTCCGCCCTTTTCCATGATGCTGAACTGTGCATCAGGGATACTTTTGGCAGTAAACTCGCCGTGCTCAAAACTGACCAGTGTGTCGTCACGTGCATGCAATACCTGTGTCGGAACCTGGATATTTTTGATTTGAGCGGCATCATATTCTGACATCTGCTGTTCGAGGCTCTGCCCCTTTCGTCGGGCGCCCATCGGTATGATCGACTCCAGAAATGTCTGGAGTTCTGCCACTTCATCGGGTGTGAGTTCTTTTTGAATCTCGGCTGGAACACCCAGGGCAACGAGAAGCGCTTTAGGGCTGAAGCGCACCAGCGACCAGAAAATAAAATCGTATAGAAAGACGCTGAACAGAGCCGCCTGGATAGCAGGGCGGGGTTTGATGGCATGGCTGGCAGCGCTGATCATGACCAGCGATCGAGTTCGTTGTGGATATTGCAGGGCAAATAGCAGGCAGGAAGGTCCGCCCATCGAAACACCCACGACGTTCACCCGATCGATCTCTAATGCATCCAGTAGCGCGGCATGAGCCTCGGCTTGCATGGAAGAATTGGCTCCCTCCGGTGCGGGTGTTCCCAGGAACCCAAAACGGGATGGGCAAATCCAGCGATAATTTCCGCCGATTAATTTGGCGAAGTATTGACCCTGGTCATACCCACCACCTGCTCCGTGTACCATCAGCACGGGAGGTCCATCGCCGATTTCCGCATACTGGACGGCTCCACAGGATGTCTCGATCACTTTCCCGCCGCTTGAAATACGCCGGTAGGCTTGTGACATACTCCTTCGATACTGATGATATAAGTTCATCGCTCGGTCCTCTATTCCGATTTGCTTAGGCTTTATGGACCTCTCTGTCGTATGTATTCGCGCACATCCACGTTGTAGTTCACTTCTTCGAGCGTAAACGTTGCCCAGGGCGTCCCCTGGTCCAGCCAGGTTGCAGTGCCGACAGTATCGAGCTGTGTCCCTTCGATCCTTTTTGAGGATACATTCCTCGTGATCCACAGGATCTTCTTCGCCTGTGGACCGGAGTCCCGGTAGCGCATAGCTTCCATCGAGTCTAGCAGGCCTGTCTCGGGGTTGAAGCGCATCACGAAGTTCTCTTCCCTGTCTCCGAACGGTACATACATGAGTGCAGTATGCTCGTCCACGGGCTCCCAACGGACGCGCGGGTCCGTGATCCAGATGGAGGGGAACCACCCTGCTTCCGCCCAGACAGCCAGGTTTGCGCCTTGATTGGTGCTTGGGTCGTCCACAACGGGTTCGCCCACCGGTAGCTCAAACAGACTCTTGCCATCCACATAACGCTCGTTGACCTTCATGATCGGCATGCCGAACCAGGTCGCTTCGATGTAGTGACGGTAGCCCTTGCCCGCCTCATGGACGAACAGGAAACGCGCCGGCATTTTCACCCCGAAGGGAGCGATGAGTGCGCGCCCCTTGACCACTGCTGATTCGATGACTGGGATCTCATCGCCATAGACCGTCTTGTAAAAGCGCTCCACCGGCACAGGCAAGCCCGGAGGGAGAGGGGTTGTTTTCAGCTCAGGCGACTTTTCAGGATGCGCGAAAAACGGTTTCGGCTTGATCTGTAATCCCAGCCAGCCGATCAGCACGATGACGGCGATAATGGAAAGGAGAATAAGGAGCGGTTTCATTGTTTGTCCGTATACTTTCTACGTTTTAGTTGTGTTGCTTACAGGATGCAGAAATAAGAGAAGGTTCGCGATTGATGAAAACTCAGGTATGGCTTCTTCGAGATGGTCGGCTGTCCTCTGAAAAGTTTCGAAAGAGGACAACAGTAAACCCGATGGCAATCAGGGTCAGAATGACAAAGGGTACGGTGAACGCCATTGCCTGTCCAAGCGTGATGACTTCTTTTGCCACCTGCACAATTCCTGCCGCGGTGAGGTTAGCACCCAGGATGCAGGTAAAGATCAACAGTGTGGAAGCCAGCAGGTATCCGAACGGACTCCCACGCCGTATCAGCACACCGCCAAGGATGAGCGCCGGCGCGATGATGCCGATGTCAATGATCCCTGTCGTGAAGGTGGTGTAGTAATAGGCTTCGGACGGCGCTTCACCGGCGAACAGCGCAGGGATGATGGAAAGCACCAGCCAGATCAGGCTGAGGATAATGCCGGAAACGATCAGGAAGATACCGATGCCTTGACGAGGCAGGCCCGCCCGGAAGTGGGCAGGGAACGTTTTCAGGTCGAACGATAGCAAAGCCAGGATCAGCCCAAACAGACTGGCGGAGAAGATCAGTGTATAGGCAAGGAACAGGTTGTTGTATGCCGCGCCAAACCCCATCGAGAGGTAGTTGTAGAGAAAATAGCATAGAGCGCCGGTCAAAAGCAGTCCGCCCTTGAGCGAGCCGCGGCGATACATAAGGATGGAAGTAATTAATACCGGTATCGCAAGAATCAGCGTGATCAAGTCTGCAGCGGTGAAGCCGGTCGCCCCGATGGGGGTATCGAACCTGTAAAAGCCCTGTCCCCAAATTTCGACGGTTTCTTCGCGGACGGTGGTGAACGAGATCGGGGTTCCATTGCCGGGCGTGAAGAGTCCAATGCTGGCGGCAAGCAATGCCAGCACAGCGATCAGGGGAACGAGCCAGTAAAGAGCAGTTTGTTGTTTCATCGTGATTCCTCTTCGACTTGTGAAGTAATCCACCAATGGTTATGGCGCTTTTATTCTATGTTGTCAGACAAAAAGACTCCCCCATCGATGGGAGAGTCTTGAACTGGTCAAGTGGACAGGTAGCCTATCTGTTCGGTACCCTGCCGCGGAACATCGAATACGTAAAGAAGGCATAATACTCTGGGATATTCAGGATAAAGTCCGACGATCCGGGCATACATAACCGCTCATTGTCTGCCCAGTCTTCGGCGGTTACCTCCGGCTGCGGCGTGCCCCACAACATCTCGAACAACGAGGTCAGTGCGGTTCGCAACCCCCTGTCAAGTGGCGCCTGGACATCGCCAGCAAAGGTTCGTGACTGGATATCCTCCAGTCCCAGGCTTTGGAAACAACGCGTGGCCCGCGCGAAATGCGACTCTGGAGGTTGGTTCCGGAAGTACGGATTGTATGCTGAGCAGGTAGCGTTGAGTCGCGCCTCCAGAAGCGGGTACCCGGGGAGCAACTGCTGGGATGACCATCCCAGCAGGATGATGCTGCCGCCTGGTCTCACCACTCGCCTGAGTTCCTTTAGCGATGGCTCCAGGTCTCCAGCCGGATACCCAACACAATCCGCGCTCCAGGCCCAGTCGAAGCTGTTCTCTTCGAAGGGAAGGCAACTCACATCCCCGGCGCGGAACGTGATCTGATTTGAGCATCCTGCCTCAGCTACAAAGGTCTCACCATAAGCCAGCAATTCCGGCAGGATATCCAGTCCGGTCACCTGCCCGTTCGTGCCTACCGCTTTCGCAAGAAGCACCGCCTGGAGTCCGATCCCGCAGCCGGCGTCCAGGCCATGCGTGCCGGGAGGAAGATTCAGGCTCTGGATAATGGAGCGAAGCGTCGGTTCACGCAGAGGATTTGCATTCAGCAAGTTTTGGATAACGGGTTGTGCATCCACGATAGCCTGTTCCTTTATGTGAGCTCATAGTGGAACCATTGTTTTTGCCAGCAGGGCCCCAGTTTTTGGTACAACGCGTTGGCTGCCTCGCTGTAGCCTGTGATGTATGCCTGTCTCATTCCGGCTCTTTTCAAGCGCTGGAAGCATTCCCGGATGACCGCCTCTGCCAATCCGAGCCGCCGGTGTTGGTTTTGTGTGCAGACCTTCTCGATTTCCGCCATGCCATGCAGCGGATCGTGAAAGCCGACGCAGCCCGCCGCGTGAAATCCTTCCGCCGTCACGACCGAGAGATCGTAGCGAGGATCATAGGCGGGGTTCTCGCGCGAGTATTCGAATCTCAAGAGCTCAAATTCCGTCACGAATTCTTCTGTTCCAAATCCGTTCTTATAAAGCAGGGCTTTTTGCCGGAAATCCCCATTTTCACGCATGTCCTGAACCCGAAAGCCATAAGGCAGCCGGGTCGATTCCCCTCGCCTCGTCAACAGATCATACTGCCTCGTGGTGGCGACCACGCCGCGAGACTGAAATCCCTTGCGCTCAAGGGCTGCCAGCGCCTCGCACTGATATTCATGTACCTCAGCCTTAAGACTGGAATGGCGAGGACGCCAGCATTGGATGGTCCAATCCAGCATGTCTTCGTGCAAATATTCGTATCCCTGCCGGGCAAAGATGAAAAAGACATTCCCGCCGTCTTCGTTCAGCACGAACCCGAGCAGCCCGTCGAATGCATCCACCCAGAGCTCAGCGTGATTTCGAAAGAAGGTTGGGATATATTTGGCTTGCTGCCACAAGCCATATTTCCAATCGCCCAGGCGGCTGGTATGCCAGATAAAACGTTCCTGCTTGTGGGCATAGTCTTCCTGCAGGAAACGCCACATCTTTTCGAAATCATCTCGGGCGCTATCAAATGGGCGGTGATATGGCTTCATGGCTTTCCTGCGTAAGTAGACGTGCAAGCTCGTGTACCTCATCCCGCCAGCGATAGACATGCCGCAGATTCTCTGCGAGTTTTGCAGGGTCCTTCTCATATCCCTTTGCCAGGTCGGCAAGATGCTCATAGTAGGCTTCCAGCTTCCCCAGCGGCGGGGTCGAGATGCTGCCGTTCGATAGATCCTCCTCGAGCTGCCGGAGCCTCTCGAGCCACTCTTCCGCGGGCATGCTGGCAGTCTTGCGGAAATCACGGATGACCCACTGGCGCTCGAACAAGGAACGATGCTTCCAATCATCGGTCTGTTCCTGCAGGGTCAGGCGTACTGCCTGGCACAGCGCCAGAGCCAGCTTCCGTTTGTCCGCGTCGATCTCTGCTGACTCCCTATCTGCTTTCTCGCCGCCAAAGTTGATATCTGCAGCTTTGAGCGCCTGAATGGAGGATATCTCCTGTCCGCGGAACTTCTCCGCGAAGACCACAGAGACCGCGAAGCCCGCACCTGCTTCTTCCACAGAGACCACGGCATTTTTGTTCATTTCGAAAAACTGCTCGACGGACATTCCGATGCGCGGGGCGAGCTGCTCCACCGCTCGTGAGGCGGTTTCGGTCGGGACGAGTCCGGGACCAATGGTATAGGCGATCACATCCGTCCCTTCGAGCTCTGCATCTAGCGTATTTGCCAGATGAACCTGGGCCGCCTTAAACGTTTCATACCCGCCCAGGAAGGCCGTGCCTGTGGAAGAGACACAGGCAAACACCCCGTGCTTGCGTTTGATCATATCCGGTAGAAATGTACTCGCCATGAGCACCGGTCCGCGCAGGTTGACGCGGTAGCTCTGGTCCCATGCCTCGATGGGCAGGTCGGTCACTTCTCCCAGCACGGCAATCGTGGCGTTGTTGATCACCGCATCCACTTTGCCAAAGGCAAGGATGGACAGGATGTACAAATTCTTCACACTGGCTTCGTCGCCAACATCCGTCTGGACGAACAGCACGCGGTCTCTTCCAAACTCTGCCTCCAGCGAGACTTCAGCCTGGCGGCCGCGCTGCGGATCGATCTCGGCAATAATCACATTCGCGCCAAGCCAGAGCAGTGCCCGCGCGGCCTCGTAACCGATCCCGCCACCTGCGCCTGTCACAAGCACCGTTTCTCCCCGCAATCGTTCGGGGGAAAGTCCAAGCTGAGAGATGATCATGCAAATCCGCTCCTGTTCAGTAAATAATGTGTCACGGCATTCAGGATCTTCAGGCTGGCGAGGATGGCAATCGCGATCAGCGCCTGTTGATCGGTGTGGATGAATGGCAGCTTCCAGCCGACAAAAACAGCCAGAGTAATGAGCAGGATCAGCCCGCCCAGGAGATAGCCGACGATTGACAGTGGATGTGACCATTGTCCCGTCGCGGCAATCCGCCCGATCCCGGCTTGCGTGCAAATGGACATACCCAGAATCACAAGCAGGATGATGTCCACGCGAACATTGGAGAGCAGGGGTACCCTTTTGCCGGTCGCTCCGATGAAGACAACAGTCGCTGCCAGCAAGGCAAGCACGATGATGCCTGGAGTAATCACAGCCGGTTGAGAAATCGCTTTCATAGCAGGTCTCCTTTAGGTGTCTTTTATTTTCATAATAGTGTTGGCAATCGAAAAACTCCCCTGCCAACAGGAGGGTTTGCGCTGTCCAAACGGACAGGTGATGAGAACGCTAATTCATGTGCAAAGGATTTATAATTTCTTCCGATCTCCCGTTTCGCGTGGTGGCGGGATCATAACGCTAACAGGAAATATCTATGGAACCGGACTCTCTCTTAGGCGTTTGGACAGGCATAGCTCAAAACAGCAATGGCTGGGAAATGAAGATTACCCTTTCCATCCTTCAGCCAGTTGAGGTTGGCTCCATGCTGGGCATATTTGACATTCCCCTGATCCCCTGTTCGGGGACATTCCGCGTGACTTCCATCCGCGGAGAGACTCTCGAACTGCGCGCCGAAAAACTGCAGGGCGATTGTGGAAAAGCCGATTCGGATACCATTGAACTCCTTCCGGATGGCACTCTGCTCTATACATCCAGGGGCAAAGACTGGGAGACTCGCGGCATCCTGCAGCACATCTTACAAGACTAATCGAATGAGCTTCGAACTCGTTAATGTATCTACAGAGATAGCTCGGAAATTCAGCCGGCAAACATGGGCAAAGGCTCTCGAGCTGGCGCGGTTATCCGGTTGGGAGCCTCTGGGAACGATCGCGCCATGGACACACGACCCTCATGAGCTCAATGCGGATTGGAGCGGCACGTACATGACCAATGATGGTCAGGTGGTCAAAGCCGAGGATGCTCGCTCTCTGGCGGCGGCCCTTGAGCGGGCACTGGATCAGATTACGGAAGCCGGCGTCTGCTTTGGCTGGGATCCCCGTTTGTGGCGAGAGGATGACCTCCCTGATTGGCTATCTCCCGAGGAAAGAGCATCCATCGAAGAAGTGCTCCAAGATGGCTTGCTGGATACGTTCAGCACACATCCGTTTGATTTCTTTGCCGGCGACGAAAAACGACTACTCAGGGAATTTATCCGTTTCTGCCGGCTGGGCAGTTTCGAGATCCTGTGAATCCCCACAGTTATCGGCATTCCCATATAAAGACTGCCGCCAGGGAGTCTTTATTGATTCTCAGGTGGAACGCCAGGCCCTCACTCCGGCGCTCAGACCCAGGATACCCAGGCACAGGCTAATCACCAGTAGTGGTATTGAAGTCTCGGGCCGGTGGTAAAGCATAAACTTCCATCCCGTTCCCGACAGCCACGGCAAAACCAAGATGCCAAGGGAAAACATACAGTCGAGGATAATGAGTAACCAGGATTTCATCCTTTTTCTTTTCCCTACAGCGGTCACCTGGGTTTTCTGGCTTCTACATTGGAATGCCTGCCAGCCAATTGCAGCACACAACATCAGGAGCCAACCGTCAAGCATGGCATAACCGCGATAAAAGCCTTTGTTGGAAGGTACCTCATATGAAAACCCACTTACCAGCCTGGCGATATTGAAGGCAATCTGGCTGGCGCTGGGCCCCGGGAGCAGCGCATCGAGGCGGGTATTCATCAACACCGCCACCCCGACTTCGTGCAGGGAAAATAGTTGAATGGCGGTATTTACGCTGTTATGCCCGCCAGAATAAGCATAACCGATATCTCCGGGCTGGCCCGGGTGCCATTGCCAGATCGCATCGAACCAGCCCTGTCCCTCTACAGGGAGCAAAGTTTGGTTTCGATACTGTCCTCCGTTGAAAAACGGGATCAGGTAATGCGCCATATCTTCTGCAGAAGCCGTCAGATACCCGGCGCTGAGCATGACGGGGATGTGCTTCTCATCATACGGAAGGCGCGCGCCAAAGACGATCAGGTTGCCGGTCGCCGGATGGGGGAGAGTATGATAGTCGGCAAAGCTGGCATTTGTCATGTCCAACGGATCTAGGACATGCGCTTGCATATAGTCGGTGTAAGACTGCCCACTGGCACGGGCGATCACTTCGCCGAGCAGCACATAATTCCAGTTGCTATATTCATATTGGGTGCCGGGTGCGGCCACGGACTTATAACGCGTAAGCCTGTTGAGCGCCTGGGCAAAGGTGGTTTGAGGCGAATGCAGATAAGGCTGGGTGCCTTCCTGTTCAGATATTCCGCTTGTGTGCTCGAGCAGATGGCGAATGGTCATCGTGGCGGTCGCATGCGCGTCCGCAAGCCGGAACTCCGGGATATACGTCTGCAGCGTATCATCGATATCCAGCTTGCCTTCTGTCGCAAGCTGCTGAACAGCCAGCGCAGTAAAGGTCTTTGTGACAGAGGCGAGCATAAAAGGAGTCTGTGGCGTGACCCGGTCGCCAGCTTCGTTGGCAATACCATAGCCCTGGAGATACAGAATCTGGTCATCCCTTACGATAGCCAGCGATACTCCCCTGATTGGCAGGCGGCGCATGGTTTCTTGAATGTAGGCGTCCACCTCTTCAAAGGAGCCGTCGGAAGGGCCGGCAGTAACAGGAATGGCTGTGGGCACCAGAATGAGAAGCAGAGTGACGAGGAGCATCTGAAACCTGTATGTCATGATAAATCCGAGGCAAGCGGGTATTCGAAGCGGATGCCCATCTCGCATAACTCATCCTCTGAAAAGAGGCATTCCACCGCCGAGGACAGGAACGCGAGCGATAGGAAAAGAATGAGAATAAGAATAAGAATATAGACAAACATCGGAATACCTTCATGTATGATGTTATGGTAGTGGCTACCCAACAAAAACTCCCCTGTCTGTTGGGGAGTTTTTACTGGTCATCTGGATAGGAGTCTGGTTGGTCTCATCGTGAGCCTCGGATAACCACAGGCTCACCGCCAAAAATCAGCTGGTCGACCTCGAGTTCCAGGTTGTCTCCAACGAAGGAAAACCGGAATTCTGTCTCGCCCAGTTCTCCCAGCACCGGTGTGCCGGCTGCCGGGTAGGGATAATCGATGATGAAGGTGCGTCCGTCAGCCCAGCGTCCGCGCAAGAGCAGCTCACCGAGTGCTTCGCTCCTGGTCAAACGATAAATATTATCTAACCCGATCTCGAGAACAGGCAGATCCTGTAGGTGAAGCTGAGCACTCTTTGCGTCCTCCCGAAAGGTAAACTCCAGAGTTTTCCAGCCAAGGGGATTTTCCTGGAACGTATAGATGCTTCCGGTAACATCGAGGGCGATAGCTGGCAGGGGCGGCACCTGTTGAACAGGTGATTTCACTGTTTCGATCATTGTCTGCAGCCGTTCAAAAGCATCTGTGTTCTCCGGCAGGGCAGCGTCCGAATGGATAGCAGACAGAATATGCTCGTTGAGCATGCTCTCGATCTCGGAGGCTTCTGCAAATGATTCGAGCGCCGCGGTCACCACGATGATCAGATTTCTGGAAGGGTAGACATGGACCTGCTGACCACCCAGCCCCAGCGCGGCATAGTGGCTGGAGTCCGGGTATACCGTCCACAGATAGCCATATCCGCTGCCATCTTCCTTTTGAATGTGCTGCGTGGTGGAGGCGGCAATCCATTCCGCAGGAATAATCTGCTCATCCTCCCACGTCCCGTTGTGCAAATAGAGAAATGCGAGCTTTGCCAGATCGAGCGATCTGAGATGCAGCCCGTAGCCGCCCATGGTGATCTTCTGTGGATCGCCCCACCAGTCTGCATCAGAGACAAGCGGAATGCCAAGCGGCTTGAATAGCTCCTGATTCGCGTATTCCCGCGCGCTCATCCCGGTTGATTTTTCCAGGATGGACGACAGTAGATGAGCATTCCCATTGCAATATCCAAACTGTTTCCCGGGAGCTCCGGCCATCGGCAGATCCAGCATAAATTGGACCCAGCCCTGGGTTTGTTCCATCGACGGACCGGAAGAGGAAAACTCCTGGCAGCTCAGTCCCGAAGCCATCGAAAGCAGGTGTTTCAATCGAATGGAAGCTTTCTGCCTGGTCTGATTTTCGAACATCCGGTTCGGATAAAAATTAACCAGCTTTTCTTCATCACTCTTAATGTATCCGTCGCTGATTGCTTTTCCGATCAGCATCCCGATTACACTTTTCGTGACAGACTGGACATGCGTTCTTGTATCTCGCGTGTAGGGCTGAAAGTAAGCTTCGGTCACCACGTATCCATTGCGGATGATCAAGACAGAGTGAATTCTTGTTTCCTCCGCAGTAATCTCTTCCAGCATTTTCGCCAGCTGCCCCGAATCCATACCCTGCGCTTCGGGCATGGAATGCCTCCAGCCCTGTGTCGGCCAGTAACGGGGCTCCGGCACCGGAACAGAGACCGATGCTGAAGGACCACAACCTGTCAGCAATATGATTAGGACTAGAAAAATACACAGGACGGTTCTTTGGCGCATGGTTACTCCTGATTGTAGGGAAGTGAGTGGATGTAGAGCTTTCTTTACTCGTACAGCCCAAAAACTGGATTCTCGCGTTGTGAGGCGAGTGTTTGACGGGCTGCATGGATAGTCTGTCTTATTTCAGTTTGTTCACCAGATCCTGTATCGCCAGCGGCCAGAGGACGTTTTCGTCTCGTGCCTCGCCCAGGCGGACAACGACTACGTTCTTGCGCGGCGCGATATAAATGATCTGATCGTACCTGCCGTGGGCATAGAAGTCATATGTTCCATCAGGGTTGTTGAGTCCCCACCAGTGATATTTGTAATATCCATCGTAGTCGAGCCAGTACCCCGCGGTCTCCCAGGTGCGCGGGTCGGGGCGCACCGGCTCGGTCGATTCGCGTATCCAGCTCTCTGGCAGGATCTGTGTGTTATTCCAGAATCCGTTATGGAGAAAGATCAAGCCGAATCGGGCGAAATCGATGGCACGGGCATTGATTCCGCTCTCCATCTTTTCGAACCCGCTCTCTTCACTATCCAGGCTCCAGGAGGCAGGAAATTCGGCGCCCATGGGCTTCCAGATCTTCTCCTGCAAATACTCGGCGACATGCATGCCGGTTGCACGCTCAATGATGAGACCTTCCAGCAGCGGATAATAGTTGTTATAGTGAAAAGCCTTCCCGATGGGCGTTTCGCCGGGACGGACGCTTAGGGCAATCTTTCGCAGGTCGGGTGGATAGTAGGTGAGTGGGTCGTCGGCAAAGGGCGCGTAGTAAAAAGGTAGCTCATTGCCCTCCACATAACGGACGCCCGAGTTCATTAGCAAAAGATCCCGGATGGTGAGCTGATCGAGTCCGCGCCCCTTGATCTCAGGGATATACTGGATGACCGGGTCGTTCACGGACCCGATGCTGCCATCGGCGATCGCCGCGCCGATCAACGCCGAGTTGAAGGATTTCGCCGACGAGAAGGATGTGTTGACCTCCTGGCGCGAAGACTCGAGGTAGGTTTCAAAGATCAGCTGATCATTCTGGATGATGAGAAATGCCCGCGTGCCGGTTCTCTTAAGCAACTCATCGAGTGCCTCTATGCGTGTTTCGCCTTTGTATGGATATTCCACCTCATAAGGAGTGCCCGCTTTGCCTCTTTCTATGGGCGAGACCCTTGAACCGTTCGCAATGCGACGCTCAGGGAAGATGTTTGAGTCCCCGATATCTGATTGTCCATATCGCAGGATACGCCAGGCATACGTCGGTGAGTTGAAGATGCTCAGTGCGACAAAAAGCGTGAGCCACAAAGCGACGCCGATCGCCAGCAGGATGGTTAGTGCTTTTCGAATTCTTTGAAACACGATCGTATCCCTTTTCAATCTGGGCCTGGCTTCCCCTGGGATCACATGTTTTGGATGTGTGAGCCCAAATGAGTTGTTGATTTCTCGCTTTCCATTAGAAGCCTTATCACACTCCATATGGCTCCACAGAACAACACGGCAAACATGGCAGTAAGCATCCACTGCCCGAGCTGGGCAAAATATCCCGGGCTGACCATCTCACTGTAGATCACCATCCCCAGGCCGAGGAGCAGAAGCTCTCGCGCCCGGCGGATCGATTTCAGCGCTGCAATGCCGCCCGCGACGAGCAGCGCAGCCGTCGACATCTCTGCTGCCAGATGGAACGCAATCTCCCACGGAGCGGTTTGAAACTCAGGGACGCCACCTGTCAAGATGGAGACCATCCATTGCGCAATCATCAGGAGACCGACCAGGATGCCGTACCATGCAGCGAATTTCATTGTGTGATTCCAAATCGTGAAGTGTGATTTCATTCTACGGTTCGCAAAAGAAAACTCCCCTACCGGTAGGGGAGTTTTGAGCTATCCAGATGGCTAGTGTGAGAGATCCCAGCACGCTTACTTATCTCCCAGGTGATCGACACCACCCACGCCGCTGACTCGCCGGGTGACCGCAGCTGAACCATAATAATTCACCGAGCCTGCACCTGAAACGCTGGCATCCAGCTCCTCGTCCACCCAGACCGTCGCGCTGCCAGCCCCGCTGATATCGACACGCGCTTCCTGGCTGTGCAGGTCCCCGGCATCGAAATCGCCGAAGCCGCTGATCGACAGGCCGAGGTCCTCCGCCACTCCGGAGGCGGTCCCGCTGCCAGCCCCGCTCAGATCGACCTGAAGACCGTTCACCTCGATGTCTTCCAGTTCCAGGTTGCCGGCGCCGCTGAGCGAAACATCCAGGGAGTCGGTCTTGATCTGTTTGATGATCAGCTCGCCGGCGCTGCTAAAGTCCACATTCTGCAAGTCTTTGACCACAATCGTGATGCGGACCATTTCCGTGGGGTTGACGTGTTTGCCGCCTTCCCGTCGATAAAAGACTTCGAGCCGGCCGTTGTTGACCTCTGTCTTCAGGTTCGGTAGCAGGTTATCCTCTGCCTCGATCTCGAGCGACTCTGTGCTGCCCTGCCGGATAAGCACCTCAGCCGGGTAGTTGATTTCCACAGATTCGAAGTCGCTGACATCACGAGTTTCGGTGACCACATTGCCGGACCCGCGTTCGCCGGGCCCTATGAAAGAATCACCGTCATTGAACATAGCCAGCATAGATGGGCGCGCCCATCCCAGTTGCGGAGCGAAGAGGATTGCCAACACCGCGCCGCCAATAATCAGTACATCGAGTGCGATCGAGGTGTACTGCCAGTACGGTCTCAAGATGATACCCAGTCCGGCCGCGATCAGCAGAAACGGCCAGATGTGGCTCAATGCCCATAGATTTGCAGATGGCACGCTTCCCGACTTGACGAGCAGCCAGACAATACCTGCCGCGATCAGCAGCAAGGGCCAGAATAAAGATTGTTTTTGTCCCATGGTTTCCTTCTTTCTAGATGGAGCGAGCAAAGTCTAATTCTTAGCTCGCAGGTGGAAGCGAGTCGGTCCGCGCCTCTTTCACTTCCTGTTTGTTGAAGACTCCGGAGCGGCTCAGTACCAGGTAGGCGCCCAGAAGGATCAGCAGGATGGGGAAGAGGACGTTGCCAAACGATGAGAAGATCATCTCGAAAAACGCGCCGAAGATAATGAAGAGGATGAAGCCCACTTTCATCACCCGGGCGCCCGAGCGTTGTTGATTCTCATCGCCTCCGTATCGACCCATAATGTAGATACCGACGCCCACGAACATAAGGATCAATGTCCAGAAATAGGACATCGATTCCCAGCGGCCGGTGATGTTCTGGAACAACAATACCAGTCCGATCCCGCCGACGATGCTGCCGGGGATGGCAAACGCCGCGGCCTGTTTGCCACCGGCGAACATGGCGACAAAGAACAGAGCGCCAAATCCGATCACAATGAAGGGCCAGAGAGAACCCCAGTCCAGGCTGCGGAAAACTTGACCCGCCAGCGCCATCAAGCCAAACAGGATCAAGATAGTCCCGGCGATGAGCCCACCGGCATTCGAGCGATTCGCTTGCATTTCATTCTCCTTCCATTAGGGAACTTCATAATACGGGTTTAAGACCCGCTTTTCTCATTATCCTTACGCAAAAGAGGCGTCAGGGTAGCAATCAATTCATCGGGAGAGGCCCCCTTGTGGATAAATCCCGCGCCGGCCTCTCTGGCAGCCGCGGCATCCTCCCTGTCCACGCTCAGCAGGATGATCTGCAATCGTGGGAATGCCTTTCGGAGCAAGCGGCATGTCTCAGGGGCGGGAGAGCCATACAGCCTCCAGTCGAGAAGGAGCACGTCGGGCGGCGCGTCTGCCAGCGCCCGGATGAGCGACTCCACGTCATTCACCTCCGCGATGCAATGGGTATCCAGTTTACGTTGCAGAAGAAGAATAAGTGCTTTTCGTGTTGCAGAATCTGGATCTGCGATCAAGATGCGAATCATAAGGACCTCGGCTGTAGTCTATGACAGGCGAAGCCCTTATGTATCAACCTTTGGTGCAGTATTTACCTAGCCGGGTGGATAGTGAGTCCCCCATTTTGACATGAAGTTCATCAGTCAACCTGCTCACTTGCTCGAATTTGGGAGACGGGGTCACACCAGCTTCTGCTCAATTGCCATCTTTACTGCCTCGACCCGGCTGTCGATGCCAAGCTTGTGGAAGATATTCGAGATGTGGAACTTCACCGTGCCCAGACTCACGACGAGCCGCTCGGCGATCTCGTTGTTATTCAGCCCCTCCACCATGCACTTGAGCACATCGCGCTCTCGCTCCGTCAGCTGCTCCCCCGGGATTTGTGGCTGCGCGACGGACTCAGCCAGCACCTGGGTGGCTTCGGGCGAGAGGGTCATGCGCCCCGCACACGCCGAGCGAATGGCATTCCCCAGCTCTTTCGCCGTGACGTTCTTTTGCAGATATCCGATGGCGCCCGCTTGCAACGCGCCCTGCACCATATTCTGCTCGGCAAAGCTAGTCAGTGCAATCACCTTGACCTGCGGATATTTCTTGTGTATCTCGCGCGTGGCGGTGATCCCATCCATCCCGGGCATCATCAGGTCCATCAGCACGACCTCCGGTTTGTGCAGCGACACCAGTTGAATCGCTTCGGCACCATCTGCGGCTTCTCCCACCAACTTAAAGTCCTTGTTGACCATCAGGAATTTTGACAAGCCGCTCCGCACGACATTATGGTCATCTACGAGAAGGATTCGTATGGTCATAGTAGTTCTCCTTATTCTTTGTCCTGAGCGTGCTGTCATTTAAGCATGAATTGCTTATAGACACGCGCTACCCTCAGAGCGAAGAGTCATAATACATGCAACTTTCTTTCCGGGTTTTCCGTCCATGTCACTTCGATGTATGTGCCCGCGCCCGGCGCGCTGGATACATGCAGCTCTGCACCGATAGCTTCGGCGCGCTCTCGCATGATGCGCATCCCGAGGCTGGTCGGCTTGGCGGTGGAGGTGTCGAAGCCAATGCCGTTATCGCGTACCTCAAAACGAACGCCGGAAGGAGTGAGACACAGGCTGACGTCCACCCGGGTGGCACGCGCATATTTGAATACATTGTTAAGGCTTTCCTGCGCAATGCGGTAGTACGCCACCTGAACCTCGGGAGGCAGGTTTCGCTCGCCCTCGATGCTCAAGGCGATCGGCAGGCGCGAGCGTCCGATAAACGCCTCGCACAACTGCCGGATAAGATCGCTCAGGCGTGCCTGGGTCAGCGTTACCGGGCGCAGCTCGAGCAGGAGCGTGCGCATCTCCGCCAGCGCGCCGCGGGTCAGTTGCCGTAACTCCTCGGTGGAGTTTTTGGCTTCCTCCGCA
>DATHTH010000231.1:0-1556 GCA_035463495.1 Anaerolineales bacterium
CCCACGTTGCCTGACTATTACTGGCAGACCTACGACATCTTCGTCGCCATGACGCTCGCCGCCGCGGTGACGACGAAGCTAAAGATCGCCAGCGGTGTGTCACTCGTGATCGAGCATGACCCCATCCTACTGGCAAAGGTAACAGCCACGGTAGACCTGCTCTCGAAGGGCCGTCTGATCTTCGGCGTAGGTGCGGGCTGGCTCGAATCCGAAATGGCAGACCATGGCGTTGTCTACCGCACGCGCTTCCAGCTTCTCAAGGAACAGCTGCGCGCCATCAAAGAAATTTGGAGCACAGAAGTTTCAGAATTCCACGGGCGGTTTGTCAACTTCGACAAGATGCGAGCCTTTCCCAAGCCGGTGCAAAAACCTCACCCGCCGATCATCATGGGTGGAGGCGGCGAGAAGGCTCTGGAGTGCGCAGCAGAGATCTGCGACGGCTGGGCGCCCTGGTTGATGGAATGGCAAAAGGCAAGAGAAGCCATCACGAGCTTGAGACGCCTGGCGGAGGACAATGGGCGCGACCCAGGCTCGCTGGAGGTCTCGCTCTTCGAGCGATCCATCCCCGATGCTCGTACGCTCGAGGATATGGAAGCAGCAGGCGTGAAGCGAGTCATTCTGACCGTTCTGGGACACAGCCGCGACGAGGCGCTCCCCTTGCTCGATCGACTGGCTGAGCAGAATCGATAGCTGGCACATCGACAGCCCGTATCTCCGTGCGCAGGATCGGGTTAGAGCATCTTAGATTTCTACAACAAAACAGATCATTCATGGAAGGAGATTGAAACATGCGACGCAGAAACTGGCGATTCGTCGGTACAGGTCTTCTCTTTATTTTTCTTGCCATCGGTTTTTATTTCTTCATGATGACGGTAGCATCGGCGTCCACCGATCCAGTAGAAGTCATGCGGATTGTTGGCGGCGCCTCCGGAACTGTAATAGGACTCAGCACATTCCTGATTCTCCTTGGATTGGTTGGAAAAAAGACATAACCCGAGCCTGACTTTCAGGTTGGCGCGCCCCATACAATACCGGCAGGATGTTTACGGGACTTGCGGTCCGCTTGTTGTTCGCGCTCGCGAAAGCTGTCCTTTTGCCGCCTTGCCCCACATTGATACTCTATTCACAAATCCTCGTTAACATGCGAGGCGAAGTATAAGATCACCGCAAAGAGATACGATGAAAGCGATTGTCTACGAGAGGTACGGCTCACCAGAGGTCCTTCAGCTGAAAGAGGTGCCCACGCCTGTCCCCGGGGATGACGAAGTCCTGATCAAGATCCACGCGACATCCGTAAATCGATCGGACTGGGAGGGACTCATCGGCAAGCCGCTATACGCCCGCGTTGGAGGGCTTAGGAAGCCGCGCCGGCAGATCCTGGGTTCGGATATCGCCGGACGGGTAGAAATGGCTGGCAAAAACCACCGGCTTTTCCAACCCGGGGATGAGGTCTTCGGGGACATTCTGGAGCATATGGGAGGCTTTGCAGAGTATGTCTGCGTCCGCGGACGAGTCATGGCAAAGAAGCCCGCCGGGCTCACGTTCGAACAGGCTGC
>DATHTH010000232.1:0-5750 GCA_035463495.1 Anaerolineales bacterium
AAGAGATTCACTGCCGGGCATATCCCCGATTCGTATGGTATCCGGGTCGACGCACCTCTCACGACCTGGGCAGGCTGGCTGATCCCTTTTGGGAGCCGGATCGTGCTTGTCGCGGAAGACACGGATGAGATCGTCGCGGCGACCCGGCAGCTCATCCGGATTGGCTACGATGAGCTGGTCGGCAGGCTCGAGGGCGGGATCGAGGCCTGGGCACGTGAGTATCCGGTCGAAACTATCACGACTATGAACTCAAAGGAACTGCGTGAGCGTCTGGATGAAGTTGTGCTGGTAGATGTGCGCCAGCAGTCGGAGTGGGACGCGGGACACATCCCCGGCGCCATTCACTTCGAAGGCGGTCGGGTTGCCTGGGAGCCATTGCCCTTCCCACATGATCGACCGCTCGCCATCCAATGCTCCAGTGGAAATCGTTCGATGTCTGCCATCTCGGTGCTTCGCAGGCGCGGGTTTGACAATGTGATCCAAGTGGAGGGCGGAATTACAAAGTGGAAGATGCACGGTTTCCCGATCACGAAAGAGGATCCTAACCATGGACTACAAGAAGACAGTGAAGGACGGCTATAACGTCATCGCCGAGCGCTACCTTACCCAACGCTCGCCCGACTCGGAGGATGTCCGTCTACTAAGCGAGTTTGTCGAGAGATTGCCTGCCGATTCCATAGTCCTGGACGCAGGCTGTGGGGCAGGGATTCCCATCAGCCAGATATTGAGCGGACGTTTTGACGTGACCGGGGTTGATTTTTCCGAAGCACAGATCGAGCGGGCAAAGAAGAACGTGCCCCGTGCAACATTTCTATGCCAGGATATGACAAAACTGGACCTGCCACCGAGCACATTCGATGGCATCGTTTCTTACTACGCCATCATTCACATTCCCCGCGCGGAACACAAGCCTCTGCTTGCCGAGTTCCAGCGCATGCTCAAGCCGGGCGGACTGGCATTTTTATGTCTCGGTGCTGAGCATCTGATCGACGACATTGCGGAAGACTACCTCGGTGCGCGGATGTACTGGAGTCACTACGATAGTGAGACGTATATTAAGATGCTGCAGGAGATCGGTTTCCGAATCATCTGGTCGAAAATAGTCATGGATCAGACATTTGAAGGATCCGGTCACCTCTTTGTGCTGGCGCAGAAATAGTTGGCAATGAAAACCTTCCGGAAATACTGGGCAATCTTTCAAATCACTTTGATCAACAGCGTTGCCTATCCGGGTGAGCTGATCGGGCGCAGCCTGATGATCATCCCGTTCATGTGGATCTTCTACCAGCTCTGGAAGGTGACCTATGCCGCATCCGGCACCGATGTGATCAGCGGCTTGAGCCTGCGGGACGTGCTGTGGTACCTGATGCTTGCGGAGACGATCGAGCTGGGTCGCCCACCCCTGGCGCGCACGATTTCTGAAAACGTCAAGGACGGTTCCATTGCCTATCTCTTGAACAAACCATATGATTTCCTGGTTTACCAGTTTAGCACCACGATGGGCGAGACGATCTTCCGCTCCCTCATGAACGCAGTCTTCGGCAGCGCCGTGGTGCTCTGGCTTGCTGGTCCACCCGAGCACCCGGCGGGCTTCCTCATTGCGCTGCCTGCCATCCTCGGCGCGTGGATCCTGCACTTTTGTGTGACCGCGATGATAGGACTCTCAGCATTTCTGGTGGAGGATGTCTCAGCATTTATGTGGATCTACCAGAAGCTGGCGTTCCTCTTCGGCGGCATGCTAATTCCCCTGGATTTTTATCCGGACTGGCTGCAAACAATCGCCAGGGCGCTCCCTTTTGCGAGCATGACGTATGGTCCAGCACGGTTGTTCGTCACGCCCACGGCTGAGCTGTTTGTCAGTGTGATCGCCCTGCAAGTGATGTGGATCGTCATCCTCGGGCTGGGGCTCTCCTTCGCGTACCGCCGCGGCGTTGCCTATTTGACGGTGAATGGAGGGTAGTTATGTGTCATTGCGAGCGCACGCTGCGAAGCAATCTTCCGTACTCTCGCTGTCGAGCTAGCGATTGCGTCGAGCGTAACGCTGGCAGCGTCCTTCTCTCGTAACGACGCCGAAAAGAGAACATGAAAGAGCTTAGATTCCTCCTCGCGGTCTGGAAAGCCAACTTGCTTTCTGCCATGGAATATCGCGCCGCGTTCCTGTCGCAAGCCATCGGCATGATGGTCAATGACTTCATGTATTTTGTGATCTGGATCATCTTCTTCGACCGATTCAACGACGTGCGCGGCTGGGAGCTAAGCGATATGTATGTGACCTATGGCGTGCTGGCAAGCTCGTTCGGTCTGGTAAGCCTGTTGTTCGGGAATGCCTTCAACCTCAGCGAGATCATCAGCAAGGGACGCCTTGATTATTATCTTTCATTTCCGCGGCCGGTGCTGCTGCACGCGGTCGCCAGCCGCATGATCGCGAGCGGGATGGGCGACTTTACCTATGGATTCCTGAGCTATGGTTTCTCCGGTTACTTTTCATGGGATGGATTGCTGCGCTTCATCCTGGCGACACTCCTGGCGGCGGCGGTTTTTGCTGCGTTTCTCATTTTGATCCAGAGCCTGGCATTCTGGCTGGGGATCATGTCCAATCTGTCTGCCCTGGCGCTCAATGCGATGTTGACGTTTGGCATTTATCCCATCACGCTCTTCGATAATTACGCCAAGTTGATTTTATTCACGCTCATCCCCGCGGCGCTGATGGGCGCAGTCCCGGCGGAGTTCATCCGCGCGTTTACGTGGCAGACGCTCATACAACTGCTCGTCGGTGCGGTGGCGTTCCTTTCGATCGCAGTCGCCATCTTCCAGCTGGGGTTGAGGCGTTATGAATCGGGCAGCGCGATCCAGGTGGAGGTGTAGATGTCGGTTAAGGACGAGCTGCGAGCCGAGATACTGGAGACGCGCGAAGCATTTCATCGGCTTCTGGCTGAGATCCCGGATAAAGCCTTTTCCGAGCCCAGCGACAATCCAGCCTGGACGATCGGCGAACTCCTCTTTCACATGTCGCTGGCGCCGCGCTTTGTGGTCACCGATCTGAGATTCATCATCAGCCGGCCCTGGCTTGCTAAGATCTTTACCATTCTCATCCCGATCTCCTTGTTCAATCGTCTGAATGAAGTCTTCACCCGTTACGGGTCCCGCAACCTCAACCGGACGTTTCTTGCAGAGCAATACGATAGAGCACATGCGCGGGCGCTCGAGTCTCTGGAGGAGCTGCAGGAAGCAGACTTCGAGAGAGCGCTGCCCTATCCCGGATACGATGCAATGCTATCTGGCGTGGTCACTGTGGAACGACTGTATCGTTATCTCAAACTCCATTTCCAAGCCCATGCCGGGCAAATCCGGGAAAGGCTGAATGGAATTCTGGTATAATTCCCGCCCGTGACTGGTCCTGCTTTTCGGTTCATCGCCTCCCCGGCAGAAGGGCTGTGAGCATGGAGACCTGCAAAGTGCGGCAACTTTGCCGCCATAGATTATAGAAAGGAAAGCATACGTCATGCCGCTCGCGAAAGAAGTTAAGACAAAATTGATCACGGACTATCATCGCCACGATGCAGATACCGGTTCCCCGGAAGTGCAAATCGCCATCCTGACCGGCCGCATCCAGCAGTTGACCGACCATCTGCGGATCAACAAAAAAGATGAGTCCTGCCGGCGTGGACTGCTCAAGCTCGTTGGGCAACGCCGCCGCATGTTGGCTTACTTGCGCAAATCGGACTACCCGCGTTACCTGGGTGTCACCGAAAGCTTGAAGCTGCGCCACAAGTAAGGAAACGTGACCCTGAAGGTCCTAGTGACCTTTGGGGTCTTTTTAAACCCTCTCCCAATGGGCAAGGGAAAGCGAAACCGCCGTCAGGAATTGAATAGCGAAGACAAGGTAGTGGCGACTTCAGTCGCGAAGGATGATTGAAATCGTCACTACATTTTGTAGCCGCTCTTCAGTCCCTGACCAGGCGGGAAATTAGACCATGGCTGGCTTATTCACTGAAAACCGATACGACTCGGAGCTGCGCGGCCCGTCTGCGTAATTCTCCGACTCTCAAAGACGCCACGGGTGGATGTCAGCTACAGGAGACAAAATGACACCAGAATCAAAGAAATACTCAGCCACCGTTGGCACGCAGACGCTCACCTTCGAGACCGGCAAGCTCGCCAGTCAGGCGGGCGGCGCGGTGACCTTCGGTACCGAGGCCGCGATCGTGTTCGCGGCAGCCACCATGGGCGGTGTGCGCGAGGGAATTGATTTCTTCCCCCTCCAGGTGGAATACGAAGAAAGACTCTCCGCCGGGGGCAAAATCCCTGGCTCGTTCTTCCGGCGAGAGGGTCGCCCTAGCACGGACGCCATCCTCACTTCGCGGCTGACCGACCGTCCGCTGCGGCCCCTGTTCCAGCATGGCATGCGCAACGAGGTGCAGGTGATTATGTTCTCGTTCTCATCCGACGGCATCAACCCACTGGATATCTTCGCCATTAATGCGGCTTCGGCTGCGATCATGATCTCGGATATTCCCTGGAATGGACCAGTCGGCGCGGTACGTGTTGGACGTGTCAACGGCGAATTTGTCATCAACCCGACCTTTGCCGAAATCGAAGTCTCGGACCTTGACCTGCGTATTGCCGGGACACGGGATGCCATCCTGATGGTCGAATGTGGGGCAAACGAAATTCCCGAGGATGTGATGGTGGAGGCGCTCGAGCTCGGGCACCGCTCCATCCAGCCGCTGATCGATCTGCAGCTCCAAATGCAGGCAGAAGTGGGCAAGCCGAAACGAGAGGTCACACTCACCCTGCCGGATGAGGGGCTGCGCAACAAAGTTTTCGGGCGCGTCAAAGGTCCGATGACCGAACTTCTTGACAAGCCATTGAGCAAGAATGAATTTTATGTTGGGATGACCACGCTGAAAGACCAGATTGTAGAGGAGTTATGCAATGTGACTCCTAGCGAAAATGAGGCAGTGGCGGAGGCGCTGACCCAGGTCGTGGATGCCCTGGGCGACCGTCCGTCGATTTCGGCAGTACGGGAGGCCTTCGAGCAGGCAGAGCAGCAGATCGTGCGCGAACGGATACTGAACGAAGGTAGGCGCCCCGATGGCCGTACCCCGACCGACATCCGCCCGATCTGGTGCGAGGCTGGGGTCTCGCCACGTGCGCATGGCTCCGGCCTTTTCACCCGTGGCGAGACGCAGATCCTGTCATTTGCCACTCTGGGCACGTTGGGTGAGTCGCAGGAACTGGATAACCTGAGTCCGGTGGATACCAAGCGCTATATGCATCATTACAACTTCCCGCCGTACTCCACTGGTGAGGTCAAGCCTCTGCGTGGTCAGAGCCGGCGCGAGGTCGGGCACGGCGCCCTGGCAGAGCGTGCCCTTGAGCCGGTGATTCCGGCAGAGGAGTCCTTCCCCTACACGATCCGTGTGGTCTCCGAGGCGCTTGCCTCCAACGGCTCGACTTCTATGGGATCCGTCTGCGGCTCCACCCTGGCGCTGATGGACGCGGGGGTGCCGATCAAGGCTCCCGTCTCAGGCGTGGCGATGGGGCTCATCACAGACACCTCCTCAGACTCAGGGCAAGCCCCGGGTCGTTATCAGATCTTGACGGATATCCAGGGCGTGGAAGACCACCTGGGTGACATGGACTTCAAAGTGGCTGGTACCTCCGCAGGGATCACTGCCCTGCAGATGGATATCAAGATCAGCGGTCTGAGCACGCAAATGATGAAAGAGGCGCTCGAGCAGGCGCGC
>DATHTH010000233.1:0-3808 GCA_035463495.1 Anaerolineales bacterium
TCGAGCAGGCAAACGTCGATCAGATCATCGCAGCCGGTCGTGCCAGAATGGGGGAAGCCGCCTTCTCAGAGTCTTATGAGGCGGGAAAGCGCATGACGCTCGCCGAAGCGGTCGCCTTTGCCCTGTAGCGCTGAGGGTACCCGATCCCATGCGATCACCCGAATGGGATGGACATCTGTGCGCGCGGCTGGCATACAATCGAGGCACGCGAACCGGGATGTTCATTTCACAATCTAAATGGAGAGCCTTCTATGCATTACCTCACCACGTTTTACGACAAAAAAGGGACGACCCTCCTGTTCAAGGAGATCGACGGCATTCTGCCGATCCTCCTCGAGCAGGATATGAAGATCATGATCGACGAGGCGGAGGTCAGGGTCTCCCACTGGCAATATCATTTCAAGCCGGGCGAAGGGAGATTCGAGCTGCGCATCTTCCTGCGGGGCAAATGGGCAGCTCCCACCCCTGCCACCTTAAATGTAGAGCCGCAGGCTGCCTGATCAGATCTTACCCTTTCCAGCTTCCGATTGTAAAAGTCAATCCTGTGAACTTATTACTCGTATTAGCCTCTTCTCGACTCCAGGTAGCAAAACGGCCGGGGAATCGTATTTTGTAAAGAGGGTAGAATGCAGTATGCGATTTCTTATCGAACAAGGCTCGAAACGATTGACCTTTGATTCAGATCTGCGCGGGCTGAGGATCGACGGGCGGGACTATATTTCCGGCAGGGACGGCGCCCTGATCTACGATCACGCCAGGGATTTGCGGGCGGATGAAGTCGAGCTGCAGATGTCCACGAACACCAGTACCCTGATCCCGGCGCTGCGGGTGCTGAATATTCCCTATCACCCCTATTTCGACGAAAGGGATGTGGTCGAGTCGCAGAACGACATCACCTTTTACTGGCTGCCCTCGAAGCTGGCGGCGTTCTATAACCGCTTCTCGACCGACGAGCTCGACTACGCCGCCCGGGAGCCGGTCATCCGCGCAGCGGTCGAGTTCCTGGCGTCGAATACGGGCGAGCTTCCCCTGCCCGAGGAATTCCTGGAACGGATGCTGCAGCCCTCCCGGCTGCTCGGTTTCTACCAGGGCTTCCCGATCTTCGACGGGTCCACGGGCTTCGCCAGGCTCCAGTCCCGCCTGGGCATTCACCTGGACCCGGAGTCGGTGATGGTCTCCACGCCGCTCGACAAATACGAGGCAGATGTCTACGAGCTTGCCGAAGGCCTGTCAGCCCGGACGGGGCTGGACTACTCGAAAAAGAAGAACAGAGTGATCTTTCCCAGGGAGGAACGGCTCCTCGAACTTCTGGGACTGGATGACCACGAATGAGCTCATTTTTTGCTGCGCTCCGGACGGCGTACCTCCAGCAGGGGCAGGCGGGAAGGATCCTGCTTCCCGGCCTGGCGCTGCTCGTGATCTGCTGCCTTTGTCTGATCCCGATCTCCTTGCTGCCCCTGCGCGCTCGCTCCAATGTTCCGCCGAGCCCGGTCGTTTTGCCGGGTGAGGGGACCGCCGCCACGCCGACCTCGCTCTTCGCCTTTCCAACCTTCACGCCCTTCCTGACGTTGACACCCTTCGCGCCGACCGCTTTTCCCACGTTTACGCCCTCGCCCACCGGCACCATAACGCCGACCCGGACTTTCCCGCCTGCGACCGAGACGCCTCTTCCTACAACCACGCCGACGCCCACCCCCGTCAGCCCGGTCGCGATCATCAACGTAGATAAGGTCGCAGAGTATGCGGAGATCCAGAACTTCACGGAGACGGAGATCAACTTGCGCGGCTGGCGGCTGGTCTCCGAAGTTGGGGGCGAAGCATGCAGCCTACGCGGCACGCTGGAGCCGGGTGAGGTCCTGCGCATCTGGGTGCGCCGGGGCGACCCGGGCTTCGACTGCCGGCTGGGACGCGAGATCTGGAGCGACAACGAAGCCGATCCCGCCGTTCTCTATAATGCCGACGGGGAGGAAGTAAGCAGATTTCCCTGACAGATCGGCGCAGTAGGCTAATCCCCCATCTGAAAAAAGCCCGGCAAAGACTATAATTTCCTCACTCGTCAACAAATCTAGCCCCCATCGCAGCGAACAACTCGGACAATCGCCTAGGCTCCACCGCCGTCGGTGGACGCTGCGAGCTTATCTGGTTTTTATTATCTCTTTTTACGCCCATGCAAAACGACCTGACCCTCCTCAATGCCGCCAGAAAGATGGATAAGGATGCGCTCGTAAAGATTTTCGATCTTTACGCCTCGCCTCTTTACAACTTCGCGCTGCGTCTGTGCGGAGACCCTTCGACGGCAGACCATATTGTGGGGGATGTGTTTACCAGGCTATTGGATCAGCTGTCCGCAGGGAAAGGTCCTACTTCGAATCTGCGCTCCTATCTTTACGAAAGTGCCTATCACCGGTTTGTGGATGAGACGCGTGCTGCGCGCCGCACGGCGCCGCTCGAAGCGCTTACTTCGCTCAGACAGGATGTGCGCGCGGGCGCCCTCCATATGGAGGACTGGGTTCTGTTCGAAAGTGTTCTGGATGCCATCCAGCGTGACTTGACCGCCGACCAGCGGCATGTGATCCTCCTGCGTTTTCTGGAAGGATGCAGCCTGCTGGAGACGGCGGCGATCCTTGGCAAGGAGATCAATCACATCAAGGTCATCCAGACGCGAGCGATTGCGAAGCTCCGTCAAGTCTTTGAGGCCAGGGAGGTGCGAGCCGCCATGGCCTTGCCGAGGATCGAGGAACGATCCCCGGCTCTACGGATTTGAAGCCGCCAGCCCCGGGCTCATCCACTCCGGCTCCCGTCGCTAGAGTCGCCTCATGAAATCTTCTTCAGAACATTCAGAACATGATGAGCAAGACCAGAAGATTATCAGGCTCCTGAAGCAGTTGGGGTCTTTTCAGGCTGAATATTCCTCCGAGCTGCTGTCTGTCAGACGGGCAGCGTTCGTAGCGAAGCTGGAACAGATGCGTCCGGCGGAAGCTGGCGAAGAAATGTCCGAGGGGGATGAGGCAGTTGTAAAGCTTCTTGAAAATCTGAAACCGGCTCGGGAGGAGTACCCGGCGGAGCTGCTCTCTTCCAGGCGGGCAGCGTTTTTAGCGCAGGTGGAGCAGTTGAGTCCGGCGGAGGTCGGCGAGGAGCTGCCAGCCGGAGCGGAGGAGGTTGTCCGGCGGCTTGGAGCTCTGAAGTCGGCGCCGGTGGAGTATCCGCCGGAATTGCTGGCTGCCCGGCGCTCTGCTTTTCTGCGCCAGGCGAGAGGGGCAGGTGAGACCAGCCTGTTGGACCGCCTGCGAGCGTCCCTGAGACGGATAATTCCATATCCAGCCGCGATCCCCGCCTCGCCATCGCCGGGCGTCATGCGGCTTTCGCTTGTGCTCGCCAGCCTCCTTCTGGCAGTCCTGGTCGGGTCTTTGTTGTTCAGCCGCACGGAGCTATCCGCCAGCCTGCCGCCATCGCAAACATCTGCTGCGTCCACGCTGCTTCCGCCAGGTTCCGGGGACATGGCGCTCACGATTTGTACGCCCGGAGATCGGACGCCCGCCTGCTCACCGGAAGACCTGACGCCAGAGCGGGACCTGGCGAATGTGGGAAATGGCTCCGCCCGCCCCGCAGTATCCAGAGACGGGCGCGAGGGCGAAAGCTGGGTCAGCCAGAGTCCAGGGGGCTGGATCAAGATCGACCTCGGTCAGGTGACCAGCATCAACACCGTCAGCCTTCAGAAGGGCAGCCCGGGGTCCGGAGGCGGGGACGACCTCGGTCAGTTTGTGATCGCGGTTGCCCTCTCGGATGTATACTCGGACGGAGATAGCAG
>DATHTH010000234.1:0-4196 GCA_035463495.1 Anaerolineales bacterium
GATGAGGCGCGCATTGCTCATCTCACAGCGCAGCGCGGCGGAATCACGCATGCCCACCGGCGGATCCCCCGCGACCCGCTGCCAGACCAGGCTGTCGAGATTCATCTGACCGTCGGTCCATCCTATCCGTTCGACCGCGCCTGGGTCTACTGGACGAATGACGGGAGCGACCCGGAAGGACTGAATGGTGTTGCTGAAAACGGGCACACGACGCCGTTGGAACCCGTGAGCTCGGAATGGGACACTTTTCTCTGGGGCTATGTGCGTGGCTTTCGTGGTGCGATCCCGCCTCAGCCCGCCGGGACGATTGTCCGTTATCGCCTGGGGGCAGGCGGCAACGGGCAGGAGATCCTGGCAGACAACGGCACATACTATGGCTTCTACGTAGATGACGACCCGCCGCCTGCCTGGGCGCAGGATGCCATCATCTACCAGATCTTTGCCGACCGGTTTTTCAGTCCCGCGGCCGATTTTCCGACGGTGGAAGCCAAGCCTTCCTTGAAAGCCAATGGCACCCTACCCGGCATCGCGGAAAAACTCGATTACATCGCTGATCTCGGCGTCAATTGCCTGTGGCTCACACCGATCTTTCCCAGCCCAAGCTATCACGGCTATGACGCCACCAATTTTCTCGACATCAATCCGCGCCTGGGCGACCAGGAGGATTTCAAGGAGCTGATCGAGCAGGCGCATGGCCGCGGCATTCGAGTCCTGCTCGACTTCGTCCCGAACCACTGGTCGAGCCAGCACCCCACCTTCATCGAAGCCACGCAGGACCGCGAAAGTCCCTATTACAAATGGTACACCTTCGAGCACTGGCCGGACGAATATAAGAAATTCTTCACGTCGCGAGGGCTGCCACAAATCAACTTGCGTTACCCGCCGGCGCGCGAGCACGTGCTTGAGGCTGCCAGACACTGGCTGGAGTTTGGCGCCGACGGCTATCGCGTGGACTATTGTATTGGTCCCACCCCCGACTTCTACGCAGACTTCCGCCGCGTCACTCGCAAGGCAAAGCCCGATTGCTGGACATTCGGCGAAGCTGTAGACCCGCCCGACTCACAGCTGGCATTCGAAGGCGGCATGGACGGGACGCTGGACTTTATGTTGCTGGAAGCGATGCGCAAGACCTTCGCCTTCGACCGCTGGACCGCCGCGGAGTTTGCGGAATTTCTGGACCGGCACGAAGCCTACTTCCAGACTACGTTCACGCGTCCTTCCTTTCTCGATAACCACGACATGAACCGGTTCCTCTGGGTGGCAGGCGGAGACGTTCGCAAGCTGAAACTCGCGGCGCTCTGCCAATTTACGCTGACCGGCGCGCCAGTCATCTATTATGGGACGGAAGTCGGGTTATCCCAGCACGCCGACGTGATGCAGCATGGGCGCGCCATCCACGAGGAAGCGCGGCTGCCCATGATCTGGGGCGATGAGCAGGACGGCGAGCTGCTTGCCTTTTACAAGGATTTGATTTCTCTGCGCAAAGCCCATCCTGCCCTGCGCGCTGGGACTCGCAGCACAATTTATGCGGACGATCATGCGCTCGCCTATCGTCGAACGGATAGGATTGAGGCTCTAGTCACAATCTTGAATATCTCCGATCAGGAGAGGACAATCGAGCTGGAAATTCCAGAGGCCATGGCGGTGTTCGCAACCGACAGTGGGTGCGCAATTCAGCCAGATGGAGAAAAGAAGCGAATCGCCCTGCCACCCTTTGGTGGGATGGTCGTTCAATCATGACCTTTGGGAAACTCCAGCGCTACGAAAACGTCCCGTCCAGGTATGTTCTGCCGCGCCATGTCGACGTCTGGTGTCCGCCGGGGTATCCGGATGGAGCTCCCTATCCCGTGATGTATATGCAGGACGGGCAAAACCTGTTCGACGACGCGCTCGCCTACGGAGGAATCAGTTGGGGCATTGATCTGGCAATGGCTGAGCTCATCCAGGCGGAAACCACACGGGGTGCGGTCGTGGTGGGAATCTGGAACTCGGAGATACGCTGGCGCGAGTACATGCCGCAAAAGGTCTATGAGTCGCCCGAGTTCGAAAAACATCGTAGTGAGTTCCTCGAAGCTACAGGCGGTGAGCCTGTTTCGGATTTCTATCTCAGGTTTCTGGTGGAAGAAGTCAAACCGTTCATCGACGCGCACTACAACATTCTGCACGGCCCGGCGAATACATTCGTGATGGGCTCGAGCATGGGGGGACTGATCTCGCTGTACGCCGTGAGTGAACACCCGGGAGTGTTTGGCGGCGCGGCGTGCCTGTCCACTCACTGGCCCGCGGGTGGAGACGCGCTGGTCAGCCAGTTGGGGCGCAGCCTGCCTGATCCGGCTACACACAGGATCTACTTCGATTTTGGCACGCAGACTCTCGATGCCGACTACGAACGCTACCAGAGAAAGATGGACCGCGCCCTGCGCCGCGCAGGCTACATAGAAGGTAAGAACTGCATGACCCGCAAGTTCGAAGGAGCGGAGCACTCCGAACGCTCGTGGCGCGAACGCGTACGGATTCCGTTGTCGTTCCTATTGGCGCAGGTGAAATGAAGTAGAATCGTCAACCATGTAGGACAAGAGCATCTCTTGTCCTACATCATCTTACACTCAGTAGACCACGAAAGAACTGGGTAGCCTTCATACTTTCGTGGAGTGCTGACAACGAGGTTTTTGAATGACCACTCCAGAATGGGTACAGGACGCAATTTTTTATCAGATCTTCCCCGACCGTTTTGCGAAAAGTGACCGAAATCCCGCCCGGAACTTGCCGTTTGAGCCCTGGGACTCAGCGCCCACCGTGCACGGCTTCAAGGGCGGCGACCTGTACGGGATCGCCGAAAAGCTGGATTACCTGAAAGATCTGGGTATCACTGCACTCTATCTCAACCCCATTTTTTCCTCCGCATCCAACCACCGCTACCATGCCTTTGACTATTACACCGTAGACCCCCTGCTCGGCGGCAATGACGCTTTCATGGAGCTGCTCGAGAAAGCGCACAAAGAGGGTATTCGCATCATTCTCGACGGTGTATTCAACCACGCCTCGCGCGGTTTCTGGCAATTCCACCACGTGCTCGAGTGCGGCGATGGCTCTCCCTACAGAGACTGGTTTTACTTCGACCCGGAGCGCCTGAAAGGCAAGAAGCACTGGGGGGCATATCCTTCGCCCCAGGAGCTGAAAGCTCTGCAGCACGAAGATGGTCTCACCGCGATTGGCTACCGCGGCTGGTGGAATCTGCCGGCCCTGCCCAAATTCAATACGGACACTCCCGCCGTGCGCGAGTTCCTCTTCGGGGTGGCTGAGCACTGGATCCGGCTCGGCATCGACGGCTGGCGTCTGGACGTGCCCACCGAGATCGACGACGACGCCTTCTGGCAGGAGTTTCGGGAACGCGTCCGCGTCATCAATTCGCAGGCATACATCGTCGGGGAGATCTGGCATGAGTCGCAGCGCTGGCTGCAGGGCGACCAGTTCGACGCCATCATGAACTACGATATCACCAAACCCATCCTGGGATTCTTCCCCGGCCAGCACCTGGACTTGCGGGTCCTGCACCAGCAGTCGAATTATCACGGCATCCATGGCTCGATCGATGCCCACGAGTTCGCAAACCGCATCGATCACAACCTGGCACTCTACAGACCCGATATCACCTCCTCGCAGATGAACCTGCTCGATAGCCACGACACGCCCCGTTTCCTCTCCTGCGCCAGCGGAGATAAGGATGCGCTGAAGCTGGCATGGCTGTTCATGTTCTCTTACCCGGGCGCCCCATGCGTATATTACGGCGACGAGGTCGGCGTGGACGGTGAGCATGACCCCGACTGCCGCAAAGCCTTCCCCTGGGAGGAAAGCAAGTGGGATAAGGATTTACTTGCTTATGTCAAGGAAGCGATTACCTTACGCAAAGCGAATCCCGCGCTGCGCCGCGGAGACTTCAAGCGGCTGTGGTCTATCAATGGCACGTACGCCTTCTCGCGTTCGATGCATGACATCACCCTGATCGTGGCGTTGAATGCTTCTGATTCCCCACAGGAAGTGCAGATCGCGCACGAAGGATTACGGCATCCAAACGTGGTGTTTGGAAGTGCTTCCGATTTCTCCGTCTCAGACGGGCGGTTGACATTCAAGATCCCCGCGCGGACGGGTGCGGTGCTAAAATAGTTGGTAACCGGGACGAGGAAATCCTCGTCCCG
>DATHTH010000235.1:0-44747 GCA_035463495.1 Anaerolineales bacterium
CCTATGAGTTTATTCGCTTGACAAGCAAGGCAAGCCGATTATAATACGGCGTGCCTTAAGCGCTGGTGCTGGAACTGGCAGACAGGCATGGTTGAGGGCCATGTGCCGAAAGGCGTGGAGGTTCAAGTCCTCTCCAGCGCATTACAGACAGACAGGAAAAATCCCCGTTCGGCGGGGATTTTTGTTTCGCTATCGACATCCTAAGTGTTTTGTGGCGGCCCCGGAAGTCTTGAGTGATGTTCTGGACAGTTATGAACCGGCCTCTGAATCCCGCGATAACCCTCAGATCTCTTAGCTAATGACCAGGCTGCAGCAGGTGACTGCGCCTTCGGCTTTTGCCAGCTCAGAGACATCCACACTACAGATGCTGTAGCCTCGAGCCTGCAACTTTGCCTGGGTTCCCGGGAAAGCTGAGGGAAAGATAATGGAGTCTCCAATGGGCAGGCAGTTAGCGGCATACGGCTCGGAAGCATCAACTTCGATCCAATCATAGCCGCTGAAGTGCTCCGCATTCACCCAGTTCTTGTTGATGAGCAGCGTCCCATCCTCGACGCGGGTCACCGCGCTTTTCAGGTGCAGGCAGTCGTGTAACTCTACTCCTATTACCGAATAGCCATACTCGTCAAGCAGGGCTTGCATCTGATCGATGGCTGCCTGATTGCTTCTTGTCGAGAGTCCCACGTAAATATTTTTCCCAAGCACAAGAACGTCACCGCCATCCACGCTGGCTGGCTTGCGGATATGGACGAGCTGACGGAGCGGCGCCAGCGCTTGGGCAACAGATTCCGTTTCAGGTTTTCGGGAGTCTGCGCCGGGACGAGTGATGAGCGCGATTTCTGGCAGGACGACCGCGGTGTCCTCTACGAAAACGGAATCCGGTAGATCGGGTTCGGGTGGGAGCTCGATGACATGACATCCTAAGGTCGTGAGGGCATCCACATAGCCCCGGTGCTGACCGCGTGCTATATCCAGATCGATCGGGGTCCGCTCGATGTGCGTGATCTCACACTCCGCGAAGCGCGGGCTGACCTGGCGCGTGATTGCTGTAACCACGGCTGCTAATTGCCTCCAGTGCGATAGCGGTCAATCAGTGCCTTGGTGCGCGGGTCTTTGGGCTGGCTAAAGAGCTGTTCCGGTTTGGCATCCTCGATAATTTGTCCTTCTGCCATGACCAGAACCCGGTCCGCGACTTCCCGTGCAAACCCCATCTCGTGCGTGACGACCAGCATGGTCATCCCGTCCTTTGCCACTTTCTTCATCACATTCAGCACCTCACCGATCAGCTCCGGGTCGAGTGCGGACGTGGGCTCGTCGAAGAGCATAACCTTCGGCTCCATGCTTAACGCCCGGGCGATGGCAACCCGCTGCTTCTGGCCGCCAGAGAGGCGGTTGGGATATTCATCCTTTTTGAACAGCATGCCGACGCTATCCAGATTCTGCTCAGCCAGCTCGATGGCTTTGGCGCGGTCCGTGCCTTTGACGGTGACAGGGCCCTCGAGCACGTTCTCAAGAACGGTCATGTGTGGAAACAGGTTGAATTCCTGGAAGACCATGCCGGTTTTCAACCGTATGTCGTGGACCAGTTGGCGATGTGCTTTCCCCTTTTCCCCGGCGTCTACTTTCAAACCATCGACTTCGATCGTCCCGAACGAAGGTTCTTCGAGAAAGTTGATGCAGCGCAGCATGGTGCTTTTGCCGGAGCCGCTCCGGCCGATGATGCAGACGACCTCCCGCGGCTGGACATCGACGGAGATCTGCTTTAGCACGTGCAGACGCCCGAAGTATTTGTCGAGATCGGAGATGCGGACGATAGGCGCCATTTAGCGGTCTCCTTTGGCGAGGCGAGCCTCGATAATCCCCTGAATGTAGCTCAAGAGGATGGTCATCATCCAGTAGAACGCAGCTGCGATGATCAGCGCCTCCAGGTTGTTGAATTGCGCCCGCCCTACCCTTGTGGCGCGCCACATCACTTCATGAACGAAGCCGGTGGCGGAGACGAGGGCGGAGTCCTTTGTCATGGCGATAAAATCGTTTCCAATGGGCGGGATGGCGAAGCGAAGCGCCTGGGGGAGCACAATGCGCTTCATCGTCTGCCAGGGGGTCATGCCAAGGGCAATGGCTGCCTCACGCTGACCTTTGCCTACTGAAGCAAGACCGGCGCGGAATATTTCGCTCATATAAGCGCCATAGTTCAGGCCCAATGCCAGGACGCCGGCAAAGAGTCCTGAAAGAACTATGCCTAATTGCGGTAGCGCGAGGAAGAAGAAAAAAATCTGCAAATAAAGAGGAGTCCCGCGGATCAGGGACACGTAAAATGTGCTCAGCGCATATAGAGGTGGGATGGTAGAGAGTCGCCCCAGGGCTGCGAGCAGAGCCAGGATAGTCGCCAGTGAAATTGAGAGAAACGAAACCCATAGCGTTTGAGGTATCCCGCCTGCAATGAAGCCGATATTGTTACGAATGAACTCGTAATCCAGACTGATGGTCCGGATACCAAGGAAATCTTGTCCACTAAAAAGGTACAAAAGCAGCAGCAACAAAATCCCCCATGATAATCCCACATTTCTGCGGAAGCTGCGTGCCTGACGTTGCTGTGCCTCATAGAGCAACTCGGCTTGGGAGGGTGTGGGGCTCGGAACATGTGCGGCTGTGGAGTTCATTTTCATGGGGATGCCCTTTGGCAGGTATGGAAAAGCATGGAAGCGGATACATCCGCTTCCATGCTTTAATCAAGACAGTTTTATTCGTTTGCTTTTGTAAGATCTGCTCCAAACCACTGGTTGGAAAGCTCCGAGAGGCGGCCATCATCATGCATGGCGGTGAAGGCTTCGTCTACTTCGGCGCGCAACGTCTCCGTGGACAGGCTGGAGGATTTATCGAACGCCGCAGCCAATTGCTCAAAATAGATAGGCTCCTCGAGCTTCACAACCGGGTACCCTTCGGAAATACCGGCGTCTACCACGGTTTCAGCGGTTGCGTAGCCAACAAAGTCTTCGCGACCCGCAGCGATGGCCTGAGCGCATTCCTGATCCGTCTCCAGGGGGACAACTGTCAGATCTTCCGGAGCTCTGACGAGAACGGACTCTTCAGGAGGTGCATTTGGATTGTCGTAATCATTGCCAGCCCAGGCCTCATAGGTGGTGGCGGTACCGGTACAAATAGCCTGACCGCTCAATTCCTCCACTGAGGTAATTCCCGAGTCGGCGCGGACCGCCACAACGGCCGGTGTGTAATAGTAGGGAACACTAAAGTCGAGCACTTCCTGGCGGCCGGCGAGAACTGTCATCGAGCCGACGCTCACATCCCAGTTGTTCGCCCAGCTGCCGGCAGTGATTGCATCCCAGGAGGGGGTGGCAAAACAGGTTTCCACACCCAGATGGTCGCCAATGGCTTTCGCCACGTCCACATCGAAGCCTTGCATTTCGGCGGTAGTCAAGGCGTCGGCTGGACAGCTTGTATCTGCAGGTCGGCTGCCCTCAGTGTTTAAGAACGATTGTGGTGCGTAATTGGGATCGGTCGAAACAAGAATGTACCCCCGCTGTTGGATGGCTTCGAGCAAATCTGCCGGTTCGGCTGTGGTGGCTCCTCCGCATGCAGCCAGAACCAGTGAAGCCAGCACAGTTACGATGCTAACTTTATACAACTTCTTCATCACTCATCTCCTCCGGAATTTTTACAAATGTCTTGCAGACCCTGATAGATGCAACGAGATATCGGTGTCGGCGCACCTCCTCTCAGAGAGTTCATGCGATGTTAAGCATAGACCATTTTGGGCAATTGCGCAAGTGAATTGAATACATTGCAGATAATTGCAGCAAGAAGTCATTGTGCAGCCGAAGCCTGCAACAAAGGCAGCACAAAATAGTTTGCAGATGGGAATGGTACAATAAGTCCGACAATGTTCAGGAGATTTCTACATGGCTGCAATCTTTCCAAGCGAAGAATGGCTCCAGGCGTTGGAACAAAAGCTGAATTCTGATCAGCGCTATCGTGATATCGCGAAAAACTGGGAAGGTGACCTGTTCTTTTTCATCGAGCCTGGTGGAAATTTGAAGCAGCGCCTCACATTCTATCTGGATTTGTGGCACGGTGCCTGCCGAAAAGTGGAATACCAGCCGTCGCCGGAGTCGTATCCCGCCCCGACGTTTACCCTGAGCGCTTCGTACACAGACATCACCAGTATCCTGACGAGCAAGCTCAATCCAATGACTGCGATGATGACCTCCAGGCTAAAAGTGAGAGGCAGCCTGGGATATATGATGCGCAACGTCCCGACCGTGCTCGATTTTGTGCGGGTGGCACAGGAAGTCACGACGGAAATACTATGAAGCTCTAGGGGCCGTCCTCTGCGGCGTTGGGGCATCAAATTTATGCAACCTATCCTCAAACTAGATCTTGGTACTCGCAAGACAGAAGAATATAGAATTCCCGAACAATGGGAACGAGACTTTCTGGGCGGCGCATCACTCGCCGCTCGAATTTTGTATACCACCCTCACACAAGAGCTGGATCCTTTTTCGCCCGAAGCGCCGCTGCTCTTTATGACCGGTCCAATGACCGGCACTTCCGGTCCGACGACGGGCCGTTTTGTGGTTTGCGGAAAAGGACCGGCGACCGGGCTGTGGGCGGAGTCCAACATAGGCGGCTTCTGGGGAACGGAGCTGCGTGCTGCCGGCTATGACGGCTTATGGGTAACTGGAAAAGCAGACGAGCCAGTCTATCTCTGGCTGAACGACGGTCACCTGGAAGTTCGCGGCGCAGGCCACTTGTGGGGCCAGAACACCTATACTACTCAGGATAGGGTCAAGGAAGAGATCGGCGAGAAGTCGGCGCGTGTCTGTGTCATTGGGCCGGCAGGGGAGAAGCGAGTTTTGTTTGCCTCTCTCATGTGTGACCACGGACGCATGGCGGGGAGGACGGGCCTGGGCGCGGTTATGGGCGCAAAGAATCTCAAAGCGATCGCGGTGCGCGGCAAGAACCCCATCCCGGTGTTTGACCTGGCAAAGTATGCGCCGCTGCGCTCCGAATCAAACCGGATCTTGAAGCAGGATAACGAAGCCAGGGTGCTGCGCGAGCTGGGCACAGCCGGGGCAGCAAACTATTCGGAATACCTGGGCGCCATGCCGGTCAAGTACTACACCCGGGGGTCTTTCGAAAACGTAGATAACGTCTCCGGCGCCAGGATGACCGAGACGATTTTGGCGGGCCGCAGCGCCTGCCAGGGCTGTGTGATCGCCTGCGGGCGGGTCGTCAAGCTGGGGGATAAAGCAAAACGCAAAGGACCCGAATATGAAACGATCATGGGCTTCGGACCCAATCTGGTGAACGATGATCTTGAGTCTATTGTCGATCTGGGCGAGCTGTGCGACCGTTACGGGATGGATACGATCAGCGCCAGCAATACGATCGGGCTGGCGTTCCATTTGTTTGAGAGAGGCATGATCACTGAAGCCGATACCGGCGGCTTGCATTTGAGGTGGGGCGATGTGGATGCCATCGAGCAGCTCGTCAACCTGGTTGGACGCCGCGAGGGAATCGGCGATCTCATGGCGCAGGGGGCGCGTCGCTTTGCTGCGCACTTCGGTGCAGAGGAAGATGCGGTACAGGTGAACGGGTTGGAAGTGGCCTATCACGATCCGCGCGGCGTTTCGGGGATGGCGCTTTCGTATGCGACCAGCCCGCGCGGCGCGTGCCATAATCAATCCGATTACTTCTTTGTGGATTGGGGACACACACATGAAGATCTTGGGATTACATACTTTGAGAGGCAGGCGCAGGCAGAGAAAGCCGCCAATGTAGCCCGTCACCAGGATTGGCGGACGGTCTTTAATTCAATTGTGATGTGCATCTTCGCCAATACGGATCCGGAATTGCAGGTCAAGCTCATCAATGCTGCCTGCGATCTCGACTGGACTCTCGAGGACATGCTGAGATGTGGTGAACGCGGTTGGAATCTCAAACGCGCGATCAACAATCGCATGGGCTTGAGCCGCGCTAACGACACTCTACCCAGGGCGTTGCTAAAGCCTTTTCCCGATGGCGGCTCGGCGGGCTTTGTGCCGGATCTCTTCAGCATGCTGGATGCGTATTACAAGGCGCGCGGCTGGGATTCGGAAACCGGGAAGCCATCTCTAGAGAAACTGCTCTCACTGGGATTAAGCGACGTGGCACACGATCTATGGGGAAGCTCTTCCAGGTGACAACCCGGAGTAACTTCTTGTCCTTTCCGTCCCTTCTTTTCTTTCATATAGTAAGAGTTTGATTTTCATAAGAGACCTGCACCACAGCGCAGAAATTTGAGTCGGGTTGCAGTACAATCCCGCCATCACAGGAGAGAATACAGATGAAACTTGTTACCGTATCCCAGATGCAGGCAATCGAACGAGAGGCAGACTCAGGCGGTCTGACCTATGACCAGATGATGGAGAACGCTGGTCAGGGGCTCGCTGATCTTGTTCTTGATCTTTATGCGGGAGAAACTGAGATGGAAGTGATCGGGCTGGCCGGCCCGGGCAACAATGGGGGAGACACGCTGGTAGCGCTTGGAGTGCTCGCTGCGGAGGGCTGGAAGGCGCGCGCGTACCTTGTCAAGCGCAAGAAGGATGACCTGGTCAGGCGGTTTCTCGAAGCCGGGGGGGAGGTCCTTTCGAAAGAGAACCCCTTCGAGCAGCTTACTCAGGCAATCGAAACCGCAGATGTCTTTCTGGATGGAGTTCTGGGCACCGGAGTAAAGCTCCCGCTCAAGAAGGAAGTCGCGGAGCTCCTATCAGAGGTAAACGACGTTCTCGATGGCTTGAGCGAATCCCCGTTGATCATTGCGGTGGACTGTCCATCAGGCGTGGATAGCGACACGGGCGAAGTCGCCGATGAAACCATTCCCGCGGACATCACTGTCACCATGGCGGCGGTCAAGCAGGGGATGCTCAAACTGCCAGCCTTTCAATACATGGGTGAGCTGAAAGTGGTGGACATCGGCCTGCCTGCCGATCTGCCGTCCTTTCAGGATCTACGAACTGAGGTGGCGGATGAAGAGTCGGTTGCCGCTCTGCTGCCGGAGCGCTCGATCGACTCTCACAAGGGAACGTTTGGCACCGCGCTGATCGCAGCCGGATCGGTCAATTACACCGGGGCGGTTGTCCTGGCAGGCGAGGCAGCCTACCGCGCCGGGGCGGGCCTGGTGACACTCGCGGTCCCGGCGCCGGTGCATATTGCACTGGCGGGTCGCTTCCCGGAGGCCACATGGGTCTTGCTGCCGCACGAGCTGGGAGTTATCTCGGGCAATGCCTCCGAGGTGTTCGCGAAAAACCTCGAGCGCGCCACCGCTCTATTGATCGGTCCAGGGTTTGGCACGGAAGATACGACAAAGGGCTTCATCGAGAATCTGCTGAGGGGCCAGGTCTCGGCGAAGAGAGTGACGGCCGGCATCGGCTTCGTACATAAGCAGAGTGAAAAACAGGAACAGACGAATTCTCAGCTGCCTCCAATGGTCATCGACGCCGATGGACTAAAGCTGCTGGCAAAAATCACAGACTGGCACAGTCTGATCCCCGCGCCGGCAATTCTTACGCCTCATCCCGGCGAGATGTCTGTCCTGACAGGTTTGTCGAAAGAGGAAATCCAGGCTAAGCGGCAGGAGATTGCCAGTCGGTATGCCCAGGAATGGCGACATGTGGTGGTGCTCAAGGGCGCGTTTACCGTAGTCGCCTCTCCCGATGGACGCACAACGATTATCCCCGTAGCATCACCCGCACTGGCGCGCGCCGGCACAGGCGATGTCCTGGCGGGCTTGATCGTGGGCTTACGTGCTCAGGGACTGGAGGCGTTCGATGCCGCTGTCGCCGGGGCATGGATCCATGCACAGGCGGGGCTTTATGCAGCGGACAATCTGGGGACAACCATCTCGGTTCTCGCCGGCGATGTCCTGGATTCGGTTTCGGACGTGTTGAGCGATTTGGAATAGCCCCCGGTAAAGCAGAACGCCACGGGAGCGGAGGAATGCCCGCTCCCGTGGCGTTTTATCATTGACTATATTAACTGTTCAAAAATGCTTCCAGGGATTCCTTGCTGATGCGGTATGCCTTGCCAAGCTTCTTGGCTTTCAGGCTGCCATCTTCGATCGCGGCGACCACATCCTCCTCCGAGACTTTCAGAATAGATGCGGCTTCGGCGGGTGTCATCACATCCGGAATGCCTGCGGGTTTTGCGCCCCCATCCGCGCCCCTCTGTTGCTGCTGCATGGCACCCGAGGTGGCTTGCTGCATCAGGTTGCCGATCCCCATACCGGCGCCGATTCCAGCCGTCAGCCCCGCGCCGCCGCTGGGATTCTGAGCGGCATCGCGCATGGCGTCCGCAGCCTGGAGCTGGGTATAGGTAGCCATGTCGAGCATGCCCATATCGCGCAGCTCCTGCGCCGACTTGCTGGACGGCTTGAGGTTGCCGATGTAGAAGGTCTTAAGCTGCACGCCGATCGCTTCGAAGTCGTCTTGCGCCTTCGCTCGGACCGAAGCTCCTATTTCTTCCGTCAGCCCGATCAAATCCACTACGCTACTGGCGGACGTTGTCTCGCCGAGCACATCCTGTAGCTTGGACAGCAGAATGGTCCGCAAGCGCTCCTCAATTTCAGCAGTCCGGTACGTGCCGCGCGCTCCTACAATCTGCGTGACAAACTGTTGCGGATCTTTTACCTGGAACGAATATGTGCCGAAACCCTGTAGGAGAGCCACGCCCAGACCCATGCCCGGATTGCGGACGATGATCGGCTGGGGCGTGCCCCACTTCTCGTTCGCAAATTCCCTCAGCGAAACAAAATAGACTTCTGCCGTAAAAGGCGTTCGATCGTTAAATAGCTTGCCGATGAGATTGACCAGCAAGGGGATATTGGCGGTGGTGATGGTATGGCGTCCCGCCCGGAACACATCCAGCGCCTGACCATCGCGGAAGAACACCGCCGCCTGTGATTCGCGCACAATCACCTGAGAACCAATCCGAAAATCACCGAAGCCCGTCTCCGGGAAACGATGGACAATTTCATCCTTCATCTCATCGGGATATTCAACGACGTCGAAAATTCTGGCCATGATAGATCTCCTTGGAATAGGGTAGCAAAGTCATTATAGTCCATGCAGGGATGCGCTACAAGCCGCAGCCAGGGCGCCGCATGGACAGCTCTTCTTCATTCTATACGGATTTGCAGCGGATGCGTTTCACTGTGCGACGGTGTTGGGTTCCGCCTGCGCCTCGGCCTGTTTCATTCTCATCGGCTTTCCCGTGCCTTTATCCTTGAGCATGAGGATTTCTGCCATGATGCTAACGGCGATTTCCTCGGGCGTTTCCGCGTTGAGCTCGAGCCCCATGGGGGAGTGCACGCGTGCGATCTTCTCTTGTGCTACACCTTTCTGTTGCAAGCCTTTGACCGTTGTCAGCCAGCGGCGTCTTGAGCCGATCACGCCTATGTATGCCGGATCTGATTCGAGCAGACCCGGCAAGCCTTGCACGTCCACGCTTGCGCCGCGGCTCGTAATCACGATGTAGGTACGCTTGTTGATCTCGAGATGCTCCGCCAGCTTTCCCATCTCGACGGGATAATAAGCGTCTGCTCCTTGAACCGCTTCGGGGTTACAAAACTCGGCGCGGTCATCGCTCACCGCAACGCGAAATCCCAGCCACTTCGCCAGGTGGACAACCGCCTTGCCAACATGTCCGGCGCCGATAACCACCACCATTGCCGGGGGAAGGATAGGTTCCACAAATACCTCCACAGTGCCGCCGCACACACCCGGGTCGCCGCGTGATGGATCTGCCATGGTGTACGAGAGCAGGCGCGACTGGCCGTCGCCCATCGCGATCCAGGCTTCGTCCAGGACGCGATGTTCCAGGTCTCCGCCGCCGACGGTGCCGATGAACTTGCCGTCCGGGTAAACGAGCATCTTGCTGCCCACATGCCGGGGCGTCGAGCCGATGCTCTTCACCACGGTGCACAGGGCAGCGGATTCATTGTTTTTCTCGATCTCTGCGAGGGCTTTGAAAATGTCAACGGGCATGTTCTAATCCTATTTCTGTAATGGTCGGATCAATCCTGCGTTTCCAGGAGATGATTCTCCAGCTTGTCCATCGTCTCCATGAAGGATTGCTCCAGGTCGACGTTGTGTATCTTTGCCAGGACGATCACCGACCATAGGCAATGAGATAGGTGTGAGCCAATCTTTTCCTTGCTGTGCAGTATGTCGCGTTTGGTGTGCTGAGCATTCACTAGCTTGACCAGATTCGTTACATCACTCAGGAATCCCTGGGCAATCTCTTCATCGGTTGCAGGCGAGCCATAGAGCTGCGTTTCCTTTTTCTCGTATTGATGACGGAGGTCCATAGCGCGGTTGATTAATTTTTGCAGTTCCATCAGCTCTCCAGTAATCCGAGCACAACTGGCAGCAATTGTTTTTTCCTGGACATGACCTCCGGCGCGTCGCGTGTGCCGTCGGCCAGGGGCGGGTAGGGCAGGTCGCTCAAGATGGGCGGCGCACTGGAGGAGGTGATCAGCCGGCTGGTACCGCGCACGATGTCGGTGATCAGCAGCATGGCAAAGTCCAGCCCGCGTTTATCACGGAGATGATCCAGCGCTTTGGTGAGGGGTGCAAGATGCTCCACGAGCTGCAGGAGGTCTGTGACCTCCGCCTGGGCGATGGCGAACTTAAAGCCGCCCGCTTCATAGGTCTTGATGTCTGTGCTGACGACCTCCTCGGGGTTGCGGTGGGATAGCCCGGCGCCCGCAGAAAGAACCGCCTTCCCATAGGACTCTATGGTTTCGCCTCGGAGCGGACTGCCTCCTACGAATGCCCAGCGCGCCAGTCGCTCGGCGGCTTGCCTGTCTCGCTCCGTGGTCGTCGGCGATGTCAGGACAAGCGTATCTGACAAAAGCCCTGCGAGCAGCAGTCCAGCCAGGGCAGGTGGAAGCGAAAGCCCCGCCTCGGCAGTCTGCTCGTAGACGAGGGTGGAAGTCGAGCCGACGATGTCCACTGTGAAACGGATGGGCATGTGGGTATGCGGGTTGCCGAGGCGGTGATGATCCAGGATTTCGAGCAGTTCCGCCTCTTCCAGTGCCGCAATCGCCTGGCTCGGCTCGTTGTGATCGACCATGATGATCTTGAGGCGCGGCGGGTTGAGTAAATCGCGCTGGCGTGTAATCCCACCGTACAGTCCTCTGTCGTCAACGACGAAATACTCGTCCACCTCATCGCGCAGGATGCGGTTGAGGAAATCGCGGATGTGTCCGTTCGCAGGAAATTTAGGCACGTGCATATTGGCTGCCTCCCTGCATGGGGCAGACATCATCTGCCGAACGGTCGTATCGCCGGGCTGCGGCCCCAGGACCTCGGTGAAGTATTTGAAGAGACTAAAGCCATTGATAATGCCATAGGGTTTGCCGTCTTCCTCCACAACGGGCGCCAAACCACCTGTCCGGCTGGCGAGGGTCCATGCCATGCCCAGAGGCGCATCCGGTCGGAGGCTATCGAGCCTGTGCATCACCGACTCGAAACGCGGCGATGCATCCGTGAGCAGCACTGGCGGCTCCAGATTGAGGTTCTTGAGCACCCATGCGGATTGCGGGTTGAGCGCACCGGCGCGGGCTGCCACCGTGTCTACTCCATCGCGTTCACGCAGCAGCCAGGCGTAGCCCATCGCTGCCGCAATGGAGTCGGTATCCGGGTTGACATGCCCGATGACGAAAACTCGTGACATCAACTATTCCTTCCCACGGAACCAATATACATTCGATTCTGGCTTCGATTATATCTTGCCTTCTTTCAAGAATCGCCTGAGTACCTCACAACCTACCGAGAAAATAGGCCTTCACGGCCTGGAAAAGCAGACATCCGAAGCCTTTGTGACAGGTGCAGACTTCGGATGTCCCGGTGGTAATTCGGGAAAGTTATGAGCTGTTCCTGAGCGCCCGCCATATTCGTTCAGGCGTGGTGGGAATTTCATCCACGTTCACGCCAACTGCGTCCAGGATGGCGTTCCCGACCGCCGGGGCCACGCCGTCCATGGGGATCTCGGCGACTGCCTTGACCCCAAACGGATGGCTCGGCTCGAACGTCTCCACGAAGATCGTCTCCAGCTCCGGCATTTCATCTGCGCGGAAGATGTGATAGCGGTCCAGATCGCGCTCGATGGCATTGCCTTTTTCGTCGTAGCGCATTTCTTCGCAAACCGCATAGCCGAGCGCCTGCGTCATGCCGCCTTCGATCTGTCCGCTGGCAGTAAGCGGATTGACTATCACGCCCGAGTCGACCGCCATGACCAGCCGGTCCACCGTGACCGCGCCAGTCTCGGTGTCGACAGTAACCTCCGCAAACTGCGCGGCAAACGGAGGTGGCGAAACGGGTGAGACATACGACGCCACGCCCATGATCTGCTCCTGGTTGTTCTTATGGAGGGAGTCGAGGGCAATTTCCGGGAATGAAATGGTCCGTCCATCCGGGGCGATCGCCTGACGGTTCGACAGGCGGATGGTCGCGGCTTCCGATTCGGGCAGTCCCAGCATCATCGTGGCGCGGACCTTAATCCGCTCGGCGCACTTTTCCGCCGCTTTGACTGCAGCTGTGCCGGAGATGTAGGTTGTGGAGGAGGCATACGCACCTTTGTCGAAGGGCGTGAAATCTGTGTCGGATGAATAAGTGATCATATCCTCGACCGGCACGCCCAGGACCTCGGCTGCCATCTGCGCAAGGACGGTATCTGAGCCGGTGCCAAGGTCGGTCGCACCGACCAGCAGGTTGAAGGAGCCATCGTCATTCATTTTGATGGATGCCCCGCCCATGTCGAGATACGGGATGGCTGTGCCCTGCATGACCATGGCAACGCCGATTCCTTTTCTCTTATTCGGCAGGTTCCCCGTGCGCCATTCTTCATTTCCATATTTATCATCCCAGCCAATCGCGGCGCGTCCTTGCGCCACGCATTGCTCGAGTCCTACGGTGTGGATGATCTCCGGCCTTGGCTCACGGCCTTCGTTCCAGGCGGTGGAGAAGGGGTGATATTCGCCGGGATGAATGGCATTCCTCAAGCGGAACTCAATCGGGTCCAGGTTGAGGGCGCGAGCGATCTTTTCCATATGACGGTCGAGGGGCCAGTATCCCTGTGGGACCCCGTAACCGCGAAATGCGCCGGCCGGCGGTGTGTTGGTGTAGACCACATCCGCATAGAAACGGATGTTGGGCGCCTTGCGATATTCGCCATCGCCTACGTACAAGGCCATGGCTTTGTGCCCGGTGTTGCCAGTGACGGTCAACGCGTGGCAGCCATACGCGCCTGTGTCTGACAGGGCATACATCGAGTTGGCGGTGATCGTCCCGTCCCGCTTGACGCCAGTTTTCATCTTAATTTTCATCGGGTGACGCGATCGCGCCCCGATGAACTCCTCTTCGCGCGTGTACTCATAGATCACAGGTCGTCTGGTCGCGATGGTCAAATGCGCCGGGACATCCTCCATCAATACTTCCTGCTTGCCACCGAATCCGCCTCCGATGCGAGGCTTGATGACACGGATGCGCTTGACGGGCAGGTTCAACACCGGGGCGAGCATCCGCCTCACATGAAATGGCACCTGTGTGGACGTGCGGATCACCAGCCGGTCATCCTCATCCCAGTATGTCACACAGACATGCGGCTCGATGTGCGCCTGCTGGACCTTGGGCACCTCGTACTCAGCCTCAAAGATTTCATCGGCTTCCGCGAAGCCCTTTTCTACATCCCCAATATCGATGCGGATGTGGGCGGCGAGATTTTTCTCAGGGTCTGAATCCGCAAAATTCACAAACTCGGTCTCATCGTGAATGCGGACAGCATCCGGTTTCATGGCATCCCGAGAATCCAGAATAGCAGGCAGGATTTCGTACTCCACGTCGATCAGCCCCAGCGCCTGCTCGGCGATCTCGGGCGTCTCGGCTGCCACCATCGCCACGCGGTCACCAACAAAGCGGACCTTGTGGTCGAGAGAGAATGAATCTAGCGGACCAGGGATCGGATCGGACTGACCCGCTGTAGAATAGACGACGCGCGGGATATCCTGCCAGGTCAGCACCGCGGCGACGCCTTTCAACTCGCGGGCTTTGCTCGCGTCGATGTTCTTGATGAGAGCGTGCGCGTGCGGACTGCGCAGGACGCGGGCATACAACATGCCGCGCATATCCATGTCCGCAGTGAAGGCTGGTTTGCCCTGCACGAGCTTGACTGCGTCCACTTTTTTTTCCGGTTTACCTACCGTCATGTAGGTTTCTGTTTGCGGCGTGACTACCACCTTGGGCATGACGCTCGTTCGGACTGATACAGGAGCCGGCGAGTCCAGCCCGGAGGACGGCGGGGGAAAGGTAAAGGGATCGCTGCTTGCCGAAAGCTGCTCGCCGACCTCTGTATCGCCGCGCATGACCGCGGCGGCTTTCAACACTGCCTGCACAGGCTTGACGTAGCCCGTGCAGCGGCATAATACGCCCGCAATCGCCTCGCGAACCTGTTCCTCGCTCGGATTGGGATACTGATCGAGCAGCGCCTTGGCGGCAAGGATCTGCGCAGGCGTACAGTACCCGCACTGAATCGCACCCGATTCGACGAATGCCTGCTGCAGCGGGTGGAGTCCCTCCGTCTTCCGCCAGCCCTGCTCGGGGTGTTCGCCGAGTCCTTCGATGGTGACAACGTCGTGTCCCTCTGCCTGCACTGCGAACATAGATCCAGCGTTGACAGGGTTTCCGTCCAGCAACACCGTGTCCGCGCCCGAGAGCCCCTGTTCATCGCCGAACTTGATGCCGTAGAAACCCAGCCCTCGCACGGCAGCGAGCAGGGTCGTAGATGCAGCTGCGTTAATTGTGTGTTCTGTGCCATTGATTTTGAGTGTGATGTTCATAATCATTCCTTCCCCCTCTCCCCGATGGGGAGAGGGTGGGGGTGAGGGGAATCAAACCTTCTTACCTTCAAACTTAGCGATTCTGCTTCGAGAAATTTTCAGAATTTCATTTACAACAGAGTCAAGATTGTATCTAACGTCATGATTTGTAAATCGAATCACCTTATAACCCTGTTCTTCTAGATATTCTGTTCGCGCGTTATCATAGTCTCTCTGACCTGGATCCCTGTGCGAATCGCCATCAACTTCAATTAATTGCTTGGACTGTGCGCCGTAAAAGTCAATAATAAATCGGTCGACTGCATGTTGTCGCCTGAACTTCAATCCCGTTTGTCGATTACGCAACGCACGCCAAAGGGTCGTTTCGGCCGGTGTTTGCGGGTGACGCAATTCGTGGGCGCGATCCAGAATAACAGGATGAATGCGATGCCTTTTTTCCATGAATGGGACCCTCACCCTGCCCTCTCCCTGCAAGGGAGACGGTCTATAGTACCTTCGTCACTTCCAACCCAAGCTGTGCCGACTCCAGCGCGTTTTGCGAGCCTATCACCGCGACCGCGTGCGATTGTGCTACTTTCTCCAGAATTTCACCAAAGGCAATGAAGTCCTCGCCGTTGGTAGAAAGTACTTCGTCGCGAGTCTTCTGCCTGAACTCTTCCGTGCGATTCGTCAGATAGCGCATCATGGATGTAAATCCTTTGGCGTCGGGCAGCTGGTACGCATCGAACTGCCGCAGCGCGCCAACGATCGCTTTGGTGAGCTCGTGATCAGTGAGACGCGAAGAGTCCAGTCCTTTCAAAAAGTCGGCTGCCCGGTCAAAGCTGGCAAGGGTCGGGGCGATGTTTGGATCGCGATAGGAGAGGAAGCTCAAGATCCCGGAGCGATCGTCGAAGCTGACAAATGCACCGTACGCGCCGCCCTGAACGCGGATCTTCTCCCAGAGGTATGCCATACGCAGATACCCGGTGATCACCTCAGCGGAGCCGTCGTACCGGTAGCCAAGATCATATAGATTTGCTCCCTTGGCGACATAGTTGACCTGAGCCGGGATCGCCAGGCCCTCGCGCCGGGGCGATGGCTGGATATTGAGAGGGTGCGAGGTCACATCGTTCACAGGCAACGCAGTCAAGAAGGATTCCAACTGCGGGCGGAATGCCTTCCAGTTCTCACCGTCAAGGGTCACGTTGCAGATCAATGCCTTGCGGTTGAGGAGGCGCTCTCGCATGGTCTCGAGCTTTTTGAGCACCGATTTCCATCTTCGGTCGATATCATTGGCAAGCTCGCGCAGCGTGAACAGATATCCAATGCCTTTCATTTCATCGGTCGCCCAGCCAGCCTCGTCGAACTGGGCGCGCAGCCGCATATTGACAAAGCTGTGACCTGCCGGCACAAGCGCCGATTCCAGCCCGGCTTTCTCCTCCAGGACCATTTGCTTGAGCCGCTCACGATCGTCGAACCGGGCGGTCAGCAGCGCATCTTTAAGGATATCGAGCAGCTTGCTAGCCTGCGCAACCGTTGCCTTGCCGCGCACAAACAGCTTCATGACACTCTCCTGCGTTCCGAACGCTGCGGTACTGACTGCATCCGTGTACACGCCTCCGGTGGCTTTCCCGATCCGCTGCGAGAACTTGACAAAGTCCTCCGTCTGTGTCCCCATCTCGAACAGGGCACGCCCGAAAATCTCGGTCAACGGGATCAGGTCCTTCGGGAGGCTGTGCAGGTCGAAGCCGATGTCGAGATAAACAATGCCGTTCGTAAACAGGTCGTGGTAAAGGATTTTTGTATCCTGCAGCGCCAGCTCTTCGATAGGGATCGTCTTGTTCTTCTTATCGAGATCTTCCAGTTTGAGCACCGGGAGCGTCTCGAGCGCCTCCGGCGAATCCGGAGTCTCCTGTCTGCGCTTCAGCGTTTTTGTATTCTCTATCAGCGCCGCAATCTGCCCTTCGTTCAGCGATTGGCGGAAGGCTTCTAGCCGCGCCTTTTCTGCTTCCTCCAGACTGCCGTTTAGCTCGGGGTCCGGTCGGAGGCGCAGGGTTGTGCGATGAGGGTTATCCAGCAAATGCTCCTGGATCAATCCTTCGAAGTAACGCGCGTTATTTGCAAGACGCTGCTTGATCGCGTTAAGCGGTTCCTCGAATGCGAGGAGCTTGAACGGGTCCTCGTCATGAATCCAGGTGGTCAGCACGCGGCGCATGAGCGCGATGCCCACCGGATAAGAGCCAGTGTTGTTCTCCCGCAGGCGAAATTCCAGGGTGTTTAGCGAGGCAGCGACCATGTCCGGGTCGATTCCATGCCGTACCAGCGACTCCAGGGTATCCAAAATCAGCGTTTCGATCTTCTTCACGTGGCGCCTGCGCGTGCCTTTGAGACCGGTCGAGAAGACGAAATGGCGCAATTCATCTTCCATGCCAACGCCTGCCAGGTCTTCGCCGAGGCCAGAATCGAGCAATGCCTTTCTGAGTGGGGAGGCGGGCGTGCCGATCAGGATGTGACCGAGCATCCGCAGGCTGTAATTGAGCACCGGGTCGGATGTGTCCGGCAGCTTCCAATTGACGACCAAGTAATGTTTCTTTTCTAGATTCTGTTCATCCCCCGCATTGTATACATGATTCACTCTTTTCGGACGCTTGAAGGTTTTGGAGAGAGGCACAACCGACTTTACTTTTTTCTTCTTGTACGGCTTGAGATAGCCTTCCATCAATTTCAAACGGTGGTCCGGATCATCGTTCCCATAGAAATAGATGAACGCGTTCGAGGGATGATAGTAGGTTTCCCAGAAGCTCCTGAAGTTTTCATAGGTCAGTTCTGGTATATGGCGCGGGTCACCGCCCGAGCTCAAACCATACAGATGTTTGGGAAACAGGGACTTAAATATATACTCCCCGAGTACTCGATCCGGCGAGGAATAAGCGCCTTTCATCTCGTTGAAGACCACGCCTTTGTAGGTCAGCGGCTCGTTCGGGTCGTCGATCTCGTAATGCCAGCCTTCCTGCATCAACGTCTGTTCAGTGATGAGCGGGTGCAGGACGGCATCCATGTACACATCGATCAGGTTGTAAAAATCCTGTATGTTCTGGCTGGCTACGGGATAACAGGTCTTATCCGGGAAGGTGAAGGCATTGACAAAGGTCGCCAGCGAGCCTTTGAGCAGCTCCACAAACGGTTCCTTGACCGGGTATTTCTCTGAGCCGTTCAATACGGAATGTTCTAGAATGTGGGCAACGCCGGTCGAATCCTTGGGCGTCGTGCGGAAATTGATGCTGAACACTTTGTTCTCATCATCGTTGATAATGGAGAGTAGCCGCGCTCCTGTGCGCTTGTGAGTATAGAGTCTTGCAAGGGAATTCAATTCGGGGATATTCTGTTCCCTTTCAAGAACGAATGCCTTAGACATCATTTCTCCTGTGAAAATTAGTTTTGAAGCAAGTTTCAGATATCAAGCGTTGAATCCTGGTTTTGGGCTATGCGGATTTTTTCGCGCAATTCGTTTATGACTTTCTTTTCACCGTTATGATCCTGATATAGCCAGAGCTCCCACCCGTTGGCAGGGGCCCCATCCATCAAGGATTTGGCGACTCCATGGATGGATCCTGTCAGCTTGCCGCAGCGCAGATGACCGTTCGACAGGATCTTCGCCCTCGTGCCGTTCGTGGCAAAGTAAAGGATCTGCCCCGGCTGGAGCAATCCGTTCTCGAGCAGTGTCCCGAAAGGGACCCGGGCTTGCTTCTGCTTTCCTACGTGGAGGGCTTCTTCATCGACGAGATCCACACCCTCGATACGTTTCTGTGCGAGCCGGATGTATTTCTTATCCTGTTCGATGCCGATCCAGTTCCGTCCGAGTTTTTTTGCCACTGCGCCCGTGGTACCCGTCCCGAAGAATGGATCGAGGACCACATCTCCCGGGTTTGAGGATGCCATGATGATCCGGTACAGCAATGCCTCCGGCTTTTGCGCGGAGTGTGCCTTTATTCCATTCATCCGCAGACGTTGTTTGCCGGTTGCCAGGGGCAGCCGCCAATCCGAGCGCATCTGCAGGTCATCGTTCAGCGCCTTCATGGACGTATGGTTGAATGTGTATTTGGCGCCCTGTTTTTTCTGCGCCCAGATCACCGTCTCATGCGCATTCGTAAAGCGCACGCCTCTAAAGTTGGGCATCGGATTGTGCTTGATCCAGACGATGTCGTTCAAAATCCAGAAGCCCAGGTCCTGCATAATAGCCCCGACGCGATAAATATTGTGATACGACCCAATGACCCAGATCGTGCCGGTGTCCTTCAACACTCGCCAGCCTGCGGATAGCCACTCCCGGCTGAATTCATCGTATTGTGCAAACCCATCAAATTGATCCCAACTATCGCTTACTGCATCCACTTTCGTCATGTTGGGTCGATACAGATCATTTCGCAGCTGCAGGTTGTACGGCGGATCGGCAAAGATCACGTCCACCGAGTTCTCCGGCAGGGATTTGAGAATCTCGGTGCAATCGCCGTGAAGGATCTGGTTGAGAGGAAGGGTACTTGTCACAGCTGGAGAGGAATAATCATTTCTACACGAACTTCATATCTTTTGTCGTCGTGTCCCAGAAAAGTTCGTTCATTGGTTGAGTTCCAGAATGAACTGCCAGAAGGTGCGGTGGGGTTGTGGCAGGCAATCTTTTCCAAATCGTCTGACCCAATCCGCAATCTGTGTTCGTGGGTAAACAGAAAACAACCAGCGCAGCTCTTCCCGATTCCCAAATTGAAGTATCCGTTCGATGATGGTAAATGAGGCATTTGCGGGATTCAATCGGTGATGTCGTATTCCTGGAAAAACGGGGCAAGCGAGATGGGAATTGGCTTCATGGTCCAAATGTGTAACGCTGGGAGCGTGACCTACGAGAGGCTGGCAAGACAGCGCCGCGCCAGAGTCGCAGCAACGTCCATACGGTATTCGGCAGTTGCCCATTCATCGGTCGCTTCGTGGAAGGCGTTGCGCGCGGCAGTTTCCACTGCGCGGAAGACGAAGTCCGGAGTTGAAGTGCCATCAGATTCGGTCCCGTCCATCGCCAGCACGGGGCTTTTGCCATAGCCGCCCACCACCAGACGGGTGCGTCCGGAATTCCATTGCACCAGCGCAGCACAGACGATGGGCTTGTCTACCGGCGTGCGTGAGACGTAATCAAAGGCGAGCTTGCTGTTGAGCGGAAGCGCAATGGATGTAATCAGCGCGCCCTGCCGCTCCCGCAGTGGCAAAAACTCACCGAGGCTTACCACACGACTTTCGAGCTTCGAATCAATAAGTCTCGTCATTGTCAGTTTCGAATCTAATGCCAGCAGGACCACGACCAGCGTCGAGCGCGCGTCGCAGGTCACCAGCGTACCTGCAACCGTAGCGGCATTACGCAAATTTAGCGGTGCTTCGAGCTTCAGGGCAGTTTTTAGTGCCTCAGGGCAGCCATCTGATGAAAGGAGCTGCTGCAGAGTAACCGTGGCGCCGATCTCGAGGTTGTTACCGCTTCTGGTGAGAGTGTTCAAGCCAATGGACTGTAGATCCACGGCTTCGACGGAGTCGGATCTCACTTGCGAGAGCAGGGTGCCGCCTCCAAGCGGAGTGCGGTTCGGCTGGGCTAATAGAGTCAGCGCTTCGTCCAGGGTTTGGGGTCGGTGGTAGGCAGTGATCATAGAGTTCTCCACAGGAATTGCTTTTATTATACAGTTAAACAATTACCGCCATCACATGATGGCGGTAAAGATGTGATATTTATCCCATTCCCGGGTGTGGCGCAAGCTCGGGAAGCAAGAACTCCTGTTTGAGAGCCTGGATAAGAACATCGAACACGGTGCCGTCATCATAGCGACCGCGGAAGTGCCATGCAGGCTCAGTATAGGGGGAACGCTGATTGTAATTGGGATCGTTGACCTGATAATAGGGGTTGCTTACGTAATATACCAGCTCCACATAATCGATTGTCAGGTTCGGCGGCGCGTAGTCAGGCGACATCGTCGGATCCTCCGACTCACTATATGTAGAGATCCGATTACCCTGAATTTCCATAGGCGAGCTGCCCTCTTGAACGATCGCGCCCTGATGGATGTGAGCAACTGGGTATCCACCAAAGGTTTCACCGGGAATGATGAGCACTTCCTGCTCGATCAGATCGCCCTGGATACCTATTACGAAGGTCGTATTGGGAATATTGTTGGTCGCTATAAATTCGACGTAGGAATCTCCATCTTCGGTCGTGAAAACGACTACGCCTTGCCCATCGATTTGTTCGGTTTTTTGTGTGCCCTTGAGGATTTGGAACTGCAGATCAGGATAAGGTATCTTATAACTGTCGACAACCAGCTTCCCCTGGGTGTTGATCGTCCCAGTGATCAGGATGGGCAGCGCATTGTATGGATCCAATTCATGGAGTAGTGGACCTTCCATTGTGTAGATACCGAAGCCACTATCTTGTGGGACTTCCAGTTCATATTCCTTAACCGAAGTGCCATCGCTCTTATTCTTTATCTTAATGGATAACGTCCCTCGCAAATCCTGGACCGGCTGCTCCACGGGTTCCGGGATCGGGATAGATAATCCTTGTCCGATGTAAATCGCTGAATCGGTCAGGTTATTGATTCGCATGAGTTCATCCACCGTCGTGTCGAAGCTCTGAGCGATGGCTGTGAGTGTATCCCCTTCCTGGACGGTATACAGACCGAAAAATACAGGTTGTGGTTCCACAGGGATAATGAGTGTCTTGCCAATAACCAGGGCCTGCTCTCGCCTCAGCCATTCATTCGCCTCGATAATCTTCTCTGGCGTGCGCCCAAGCCCATGAGCTTCGGCGATGCTAAGGACTGTGTCTCCTTCCTTGACAACGTACTCAACATTCCCCTGGCCCGTACTCGGCGTTAGCGTGGGAGATGGGAAAGCCACAGGCGGACCGTCGAGATTGAGCTTGTAGAAACCAAGTCCGCTGCCACCGCCTCCCCCGCCACTGTCGTTCCCAAAGAGGCGCATAAACGTCCAGGAGATCCTACCGTCATCAATCGCGCCATAGACTTCCAGCCAATCAGGGGGTTGTATATCCAAAGGCAAATCCGCGGGAGAATCCATCAGTGCATACTTCTCGCCGCTGCCATTATCCAGTGTCAGAATAATCTGATCCCCCTGACGGCTCAGGCTGCCGGAGAAGGAGGATTCCTGTACCTTTCTATCCCAGGTTTCAACATTGAGTTTACGAATTCCGTTCTCGAGAGTGAATTGCCCTGTGGCTTTGACAAAAGTATAGTGATCCAGACTCTCCAGCCCACTGATATTTCCTGTCACCGGAACCCCGTCGAAAAGGACAAGCGGAGGTGTGCCTGCATGAGCGGCAGGGAAGTTCGTGACATAGCCGTACGCGGTGACCGGTTTGTTATCCGAGTAACTACGGAACCAGTCCCGCATCTCCTGGTCAGGTGAGTTTACAAATTCCATTTTGCCGGTCATGGCGTCGTCATTTAGCACTTTTTCGAATGCTTCTTGCGCGCTGACGATCCCATATTCTCCGACCGGCACAGAATCGTAGTCCATTAGTGTGGCGTCTAGGCTGAGCACTTCACCGTTTTCATCTAGGGTCACACGCAATGCCGGCCAGGTATACGATTCATACTGCATGGGGATCGAATCTGGGGAAAGCGGTCGAACGATATAGGCATCGTAAAAATCGGATGGGAGGATGCTGAACTCAAAATCGAACCCGCGCGCTAGGAGGAACTCACGAATCGTCGCTTCGGCATCCTCATGTGGTGTGTTGGTTGAAAGCTTGATTGTCTTTGCTATGTTTGCTGTATATGAGAAGTAACGCTCAGAATACACCTGTAAACTTTGTTTCCCGTCGCTGAAGACATAATCTGTTGTGTTGAAAACATAATTTGGGGCGGTATAGACTTCGCCCTGAATACCGAAGCGGTCGGCGAGGGCGCGAGCTTGCTCTTCTGTAGCAGGTTCATCTTGTTTCAGGAGATAGACATGTGCCACGGTCGGTGAATCAGGCAATGATGTTTCAAGATACACTTGTGCGCCGCGAAAGTCGTAGCCGTCCGCGCGCGTTTCCGGTGTAACGCTTTCTTCAGATACGGCGGTTGGGGCAGGTGTCGGGGTTAGAAGAACGCCAGGAGCCGGTGTGTTCTCCACTGCAGGCTGCGGGGCAGGGATCAGGCTTCGAATGCTCCAGCTCAAAACCAGTCCCAGCAGGACCATCAGTGCCACCCAGCGCAGGGTGGGAGAAATCCGCGAGAACGCGGCCAGCCAGTTTCCATCTGGCTGGTGCAAGCCGCGCAGGCGTTCCTCCAGCTCCGCAGCGAACCGGGGATCAGCCTGCGTCTGCTTTGCCATCCGGTCTAGTTTTCTTTCGATATCATCGAGATCGTTTCTTGTGAATTTCTCACTCATGTTGCACCTCCAGGGAAAGGGAGGTCCGCTCTCGTAAATCCTGCAGCCCGCGCAAGACGAGCATTTTGACTGCCGCCTCACTCTTCCTCAGCACACGACCGGTCTCGGCGTGGGAAAGCCCGCTGAAATAGGTCAGGACCAGTGTTTCCGCCCGGTCCGGGGAAATCTGCTGAAGCGCGCGGGCAAGGGCTTCCAGCTGCAGGCGCTCATCTGCTGCTTTTTCGGTCAACGGGTCAGAGCTGGGATAGCCGAATGCCGACTCGAGTGAAACCTCAGGCTTATTCCCCCTGAAGAACATCAGTCTTTTTCGCGAGGCGATCCCCATGATCCAGGCAGCGAAGGTACCGGTGCCTCGAAACGAGCGGATGCCTTCCAGTGCGGAGACAAAGGTTTGTGAGGTCAGATCCTCGGCATCTTTGATATTGCCGGTATGTGCAATATGGTAGCGGTAGACTCGATTCAGATGCCTGCGATAAAGCTCTGCAAAGGCTTCGATATCCTTAATCGCCTGCCGGGCGAGCTCGGGGTCATCCTGTTCATGCAGTTGAAGTTGGGTTGCCATCAGGGCAGACATAGACCTCCAGTGCTGTGCGCGCGTAGATATGTTGCAGGAGGGGCGTGAAAGGTAACAGGGAAAATTTCTGTTAGAGGCGACCCTTTGTGATATTTATCTTGCCCTCCTAAGCAAACCGAGACAGGTCGCCACTATGTTTACTCAGGATAAACCTTCCACCCAAGCTCATTTAATCGGGAGCGGTCGAACTGCTCGGCGGGGACGTCTATCAAGAGCGTGTTGCCTTCGGCAAGCAATTCATCCGTCTCGGCATCGTAAATGCCTGCCCATGCCTCTGCCGATTTGCTTCTGGATTTACCTGCTTTTCCGACGATTTTCAATTCCCTACCGATCGGTACGTTCTTGCGATATTTCACTTCCAGTTTGGCAGTGAACATGAAGCGTGGGTCCATGGGATCGCTGCCCATGTGTGCGCGACCGGAGACCTCATCGATGATCGCCGCGACAATGCCGCCATGCAGGACACCCGGATATCCCTGGAAGTGATCGGGTGCGATGTACCGGGACACCACCTCGCCGGAGGCAGTTTCGTAAATGTGTAGATGCAGCCCCACGGGATTTTCCAGGCCACAGATGAAACAGTGGCGGGAATTCGGCTGGCGTTTGATTGTGGCGTTTTCGGGGTGCATAAGCTGCTGGCTATCCTTTAGATGTGGATGAGTTGCACGTTCTATTGCGTCCGGCTAGCGATGAGCCGTCACGCCGACCTGCTGACACATATCGAGCACCGGGCAAGTCGAGCAGTGTGGGAGCTTCCCGGTACAAATGTGTTTCCCAAACGGCACCAGCAGGCGGTTGATCTCGATCCAGTAGCGGCGCGGAAGCTTTTCTATGAGCGCCGCCATCGTTTTCTCCGGGGCGGAGGCACGCACATACCCCCAGCGGTTGGTCACCCGGTGGACATGGACATCCACGCTGATGAACGGTTCCCCGCAAGCAATTCCTAAGACGAGGTGAGCACACTTGGGACCCACGCCCGGGAAAGACATCAATACCTCGGGGTCACAGGGAACTTTGCCACCGAATTCGTCCAGCACGCGGCGCGCGATCGCCAGTATCTGGCTTGCCTTGCGTTCATGGAACGTGCTCGGACTGATCAAGCCATCAAGTTCCTCATAGCTCAATTCGATGATCTCGGCGGGCGTGCGGGCTCGCGCAAATAGTTTGGTGGAGACTGGCAGGGTTACCTCATCGTATGTGCGGATCGAGATCATGCAAGCCAGAAGCTGTTCGAAGGGGGTGGCAAAGCCATTTTCAGCCAGCTCGAACAGTGCCGCCTTGGGCCACGGCTTGACAGCCTTCCGAATGCGGCGAACAGCCACCCCGATGTCAACGGGCTTTTTATCCAAAGGATCGACCTCTATTCTTGAGCGTACAGACGGTTAACCGACCCGGTTCGCTTGTATGCTGTTCTGCAAGGAGAAGTGAAGACAAAGGAACGATACCCAGGGGCCTCCCGGCGAGTGTGACGGCAGACGCCTACGGTGTGGGAGTTTGATTGCCAGCCGGGAGGATGAGCATGTCTGCCATGTAATAGGAATGCTCATAGGCTGTGAGCGCGCCTCCTTCGCCCGGGATGGGTTCAATCCGTTCGTTGCCGTCCAGGTCGAGCCCGACGCGGATCTGATTGGCGAGAACGACCGCCTGGCGGATCGAGGCTTCCCGGTCTGGACTGGAGGGATTCTCCAAAATGGAGATCAACTGGGTCCGTAACTGTGCCGTCCAGTCGCTGACGTTGGTGGCGCTGATCTTGACATGCTCACCATGCGTCAGCATGTTGGCGGTGGCATCCGGAGAGGTAAGTGCCAGATCTGCATGAGTGAATGTGCCCTGAATATAGCCGGCATGATCGCCATTCAGGAGCAATCCATAGCCGTCGCCCGGATCATCGATGGATCCGTTGAGATTCCAGTCTCTGTACTCCGGGCTTTGATTGCCGACGGTCAGGCTCAGCATGTTTTCTGCCTGGAGCAGCACTTCCGGTTCATTACCCGTTTCTAACGCAGAAAGCATTTGCGCCGCAGAGTCGGTCAACAACCGGGTGCTTGCATTCAACCCATGAACGAAACCAATTTGATTCGGAGTGGCATCAAAGGAGTGAAGCAGGTGACGGACGTGGACCAACCCGCTATCGGGCAGTCGCACGGAAAAGGCGACATTGTTGGACGAGTTAGGATTGCCATCGTCCGGTTCGATGGTGATCTCCAATCCACTGTACAGACCGAGAAGGTTTGTCCCTTGACCATCAACAAAGCTGAGTGAGCCGTTAGGGTTTTGATCGAAGCCTATAGCGCCCACGCTGATGCGCTGTTCGGCGTCATCCCGGATGAGCCAGACTTCATACAGTGAACCCTCGGGAGGAGGAGGCATAGACGATGTGGATAATGTCACGGCGTCTGCCAGAGCCGTGCCATCCTGGAAGCGCAGCACGCCGACCGGACTCCCCGCGGGTAGAGGGACCACAGCATTTGGATCGCTGGTTGGGTGATCGGTGACATGCACCTCCGTGGACTCCGCGGTGGGTTCGACTCGCGCCGTGGGATCAGCTGTCGGTTGGTTCGCAGCAGAAAGACGGGAAAATGCGAAAGAAGCAACCACGAGCAAGATGACGATAATCCCGGCAAATACCGCCAGGCGCGCCCAGGCGGGTGCGGGCGCAGAGGCTGGCTTTCCGGAAACGGTGCCGGGACCGGCGGGGGGCTGCTCAACTGTTGCTCTCCGGCGCGCCTGGGAAATGTCATCGGGAACTGGCGCACGGGGGAGCGACATCCGCAGGGTGCTCGCTTCCGCGACCATCCCGATGGCGTCCATGTAATCGGCGGCGAAGGCGCGAGCCGTCTGGTAGCGGGAGTCGGGATTTTTTGCCAGGGCATGTTCGATCACCTTTTGCACGGCAGGCTGGACCCCGATGATGGGAGGCGGAGGCTCGTTGATGTGCTTGAAGATCACGGTCCAGGAGGTATCCGCTTCGAACGGAATGCGGCCGGCGACCATCTCATATAAAACCACGCCCAGCGAATATATATCGCTGCGGTGATCCACTTTCACGCCCTGCGCTTGCTCAGGCGACATGTACGCCGGCGTCCCGCTGACCGATCCCGACGCGGTCTGTGTCACCGCCTGGGCGATGCGCACCAGACCAAAATCTGTGAGCACCGGTTCTGCCTGATCGGTAATGGGCCGGTCCATGGAGACATCGTCCGTGCCTGTATGCAGGATGATGTTCCCCGGTTTGATATCCCGGTGGATCACGCCTCTCTCGTGAGCGTAATCGAGTGCTGTGGCAATGGTAATCAACAGGCGCCCCACCTGCCTGGGTGGTAAGCGCTGCCCGCGCTTATGCAACTCTCTCAAGTAGGAGGCGAGCGATGTCCCCCGCAGGTATTCCATCACGATATACGGATGCCCGTCAACGGTGTCGAAATCGAAGATCTGGACAATGTTTGGATGGCGAAGCCCTGCTACCACTTTAGCTTCGCGTTCGAAGCGGGTTTGCAGATCGGGATCTTCTTCCACGAAGCTGTGCATCACCTTCACGGCGACCTGACGATCCAGAGTGAGATGTGTGCCGAGATACACTTCCGCCATCCCGCCCCGGGCGATTGCCCTCTCGATGCGCACTTTGCCGACTGTTTTACCGATCCATTCGGGCATGTCAAGATTATACAACACCGCGAGCGGACGTTATAATTTGAAACGCTCTAAAAACGAATTTTCCGGATCCATGCTATGAAAACAGTTGTTTTGATTTCCGCCATCGCCGAGTGGAACGCCGTCAAGCCACTCTTCCCGGAGGCGACCCTCCGGCAGTTTCCGTTCGGCGAATGTTTCGACATCCCGTTGCAGGGTGAACAGCTATCCTTCTTTCACAGCGGCTGGGGAAAGATCTCCTCTGCCGGATCGATGCAGTACGTCCTCGACAAGCACGCGCCAGACCTGATCGTTAACCTCGGGACGTGTGGAGGCTTCGATGGCTCTGTCCAGCAGGGCGAGACGATCCTCGTCGAAAAGACCTACGTGTACGATATCGTGGAGCTGATGGGGGACCTGGATATCGTTTCTTATTATGGCTCTTCCCTAGATCTGAGCTGGCTAGCGGAACCCTATCCGTACCCGGCCCGGCGCGGGATGATCGCCTCCGCCGATAGCGACCTGCCGCCCGCCAAGATTCCCTTCCTCAAGTCTCTGGGCGCCATCGCCGCGGACTGGGAGTCGGCAGCCCTGGCGTGGGTGGCGCAGCGCAACGATGCCCGTCTGCTCATCCTGCGGGGTGTGAGCGACATGGTCAGCGAAGAGGGCGGGGAAGCGTACGATAACATCGAGATTTTCAATGAGCGCGCCCGGGGGATCATGCAGCAGCTGGTCGAGCAGTTACCGGAGTGGCTAAACGCCGTAAGGTTGTAGGCCGCCCTTTCACTGTGACAGTGTACGAGTCCCCCGCTCAACGTCGGTCCTGCAAAACCATTTCCATCGCCACGTCATCTTCGTTACCGCCATAGCGCGGGATGTCGTAAAAGCCGAGTCGTTTATAAAAGGCGTAGGCGCGGCTCTGTTCATCCCGGTCGGTCTCCAGGCGGATGCGCTTGTAGCCCTTCTGGCGCGCAAACGCCAGAAGCTCCTGCATCAGACGGTAGCCAACTCCTTGCCCGTGATATTCGAATAACAGCCAGAATCGTTTGAGCTCGCACGTCTCCTGGTCGATCTTGAGGACCGCACCAGTACCGATGACGCGCTCCTCGTCAGTGATAACTAGAAATATCCCATCCTTCTCGAAGTACACACGTCGAAAGTCGTCCATATCTTGGAGCCGGCCCTGCGCCTCCAGATCTGTGATCGACTCTTCGAGCGGGCGCGGGTCTCGAAATAGCTGATGAGCCACGCGATAGATCACGCGTTTGGCGGGCAGGACGTCCTGAGCCTGAATGGGGCGGATGTTGATCACGAGAGATTTTACCTTGGCGAGGATTATAATCACCCGGCACTCATCTATGGAACCTAACACAACCCCTGAAAAGGACCTGGAGATTCAGAAACGGAATTTCCGGTATGTCCAGATCGATGCGATCGGGGTTAGCATCTCGAACATTGCAGCGCCGTTCCTGCCGGTCTTTCTCACCCGGCTCGGCGCGACGAATTTTCAGGTGGGTTTACTTTCCTCCATGCCCGGGATCACCGGGCTGGCATTGGCAATCATGGTGGGGCGTTTCCTCCAGACCCGGCGCGACGTTGTCCCCTGGTACAGCCTCTCGCGGCTGTTGGTCATTCTGTGTTTCGCCCTGACCGGGATCATCACACTGCTGGTGGCGGAGGAGCTGGTCATCCTCTCCACGCTGGCGATCTGGGCATTTGCCACATTGCCGCAGACCGCGCTGGCTGTTGCATTCTCGGTGGTGATGAATGCCGTCGCCGGGCCCGAAGGGCGTTACGCGCTCTTGAGCCGGCGCTGGGCGATCTTTGGTCTCACGGGCGTGATCGGGACATTCATCGTCACGCGCCTTATCGACCTGATTGAGTTCCCGCTGAATTATGCCCTCATGTTCATCGTGCTTTCGCTGGGCGGTTTCTTCAGTTTTTACTTCTCACGGAAGATCCGGCTCCCGGAGCAGATTACACCTCCGCTTCCTGCCTCCCTCTCTCCCCGCCAGAATTTCAGCAATTACCTTACGCTTCTGCGGCAGAACCCGGCATTCGTCTCCTTTGCATCCAAGCGCTTTGTCTATTTCTCGGCGATTGTTTTGAGCCAGCCGATCATGCCGCTCTTCCTTGTCCGTGAGGTCGGCGCGACAGACGGGCAGATCGGTATCATCAATATGACGCTCACGCTGGTCATGTTAGCAGGTTATTTTTTGTGGCCCTGGGTCTCGCGCCGGCGCGGGGGGCGGTTCGTGCTGCTTGCGACCACCCTCGGGACGACATTGTATCCGGCGTTGAGCGCAGCCACACCGGAGGTCAACCTGATTGTTCTCTATGCGGGGATCGCCGGTCTCTTTCAGGCGGGACTGGACCTGGTATTCTTTGACGAACTGATGAAGACGGTCCCTGCCGAGTACAGCGCGACATTCGTATCCTTAGCGCAATCCATGCAATACCTGTCCACAATTGTTGCGCCTCTCCTGGGGACCTCGCTGGCAGCGTACATTGGTCTCGGCGGAGCGTTGTGGCTGAGTGCCGGGTTGAGGTTCGTAGGATTTTTGCTCTTTCTGCGGCCCGAGCGCAAATAACCGTTTCCGATTTTCTCGGTTCCCATTTCCCCAAAAGTAACACTCTCTCACGGAAATCGTTAGGCCTGTCAAAGGGAATCATGGGCAGGGAGAAATTCCCGCTGCCATCTGACAATTGCTTTCTTTCAATGGAGTTCGCTATGCATATTACAACCCTGGCTGAATTACTTGAACATGAATTGCTGGATATCCACAGTGCCGAGGCGCAGCTGGTCGAGGCGCTGCCCAAGATGGCGAGGGGCGCTCAATCCGATGATTTGCGCGCCGCGTTCGAGAAACATCTTGAGCAGACTCGTGTTCACCTGCAGCGCATCGAAGAAATCTGCGCGGATCTGAAAGTCTCGCCAGGAGGCGAAACCTGCAAGGGCATGGAAGGTTTGATTCGCGAGGGTCAGGAAGTGCTGGAAGGCGATATGGAGGCTGAGCCGAAGCAGGCAGCGCTGATTGGCGCCGCCCAACGGGTGGAGCATTATGAGATCGCCGCCTACGGCACAGCCCGGGCGCATGCCCTCCAGCTCGGTTACCTTAAGGCGTATGAACTGCTGACAAAAACTCTGGACGAGGAAAAAGATACGGATCAAAGGCTCACGCAGCTAGCGGAGAACCGGGTCAACGTAAAGGCTGCCATGAGCAGCGAAAATATAGACTCCGGAGCCTGAGATCAGCTCGAGATTGTCGAGCCCCTGAAGATTGACCCGGTCAGACAGGAAAAGACCCTCCCGCGTGCTATGCGTGGGAGGGTCTTTTTTGAATGCAGTGCCTTGCTCAACTGTGCAGGCGCTTCGTCGCTTCTTTGAGACGGTCCGATAAGACCTGGATCACAGCCATACTTACGTCCGGACGATCGCGCAGCAGCGCCTCAAAGCTCTTCTGGTCGATACACAGGGTGCGGACGTCTCCACTGGCAAGCAACGTAGCGCTGCGTGGTTCCCGGCTGAGGATTGCCATCTCGCCAACGCAATCTCCTGCGCGGCGCCGAGCCAGCTCCAACTCATGGTTGCCGTCGGTGGAAATGACGCGGACCTCCCCCGATACAATGATGAACATCATATCGCCTATTTCGCCTTCGCGCGCGATCAGGGTGCCATCGGCAAAAGCTTCCTCCATGGCGATCGCTGCCACCTGTTTGAGGTCCGCGGGGGATAGCTTGGCAAACAGAGGCACTTTCCTGAAAAAGAGGATTCGTTCCATCAGGGACAGGGTGGCGATATTATCCATTTTCACTTCTCCCAGACTGTGGGCGGCGAACCGGGCACACTCACGGATCCATGCATCTTCGTCCGAAAATAAACGCTGCCAATCCGGTTTGCCTGTGCTGGACGGTGCATCCGCTTCTTCCCAAAGCCGCATGACCGGCTGGATGATCTTGCGCCAGCGCGTGTTGATCGATTCAAGCGCCTCGATCACGTTTGCCTGATGCGCTGCGTTCCGTGTATCCAATATATCAATAGCTAGGTTCATAGACTGACGGTCTCCCAGCAAGCCGATTGCCTGCAATCCACGGATTCCGTACTCGTCTGATTTTTTTTGCAGCGACTCCGTTAGCAGGCTTATGGCTTCATGGCTGGCATGGTCACCAAAACGGAGGCTCTGCCTCAGCTCGTCATATTCCACAGCTCGCGAAACTGCCAGGCGCGCATAGGCCTCGATAACTTCTTCCGGCGGTGCGGGCAGATGCTGAAGGGCAAGTAACGCGCCCCGTTCCAGCTTTGGATCTTGCAAAGCGCTCAGGACTGGAGCCATCGCCGCCATGCCGACCTGACCCAGCAGTTCTGCCGCAGGTGACCGGATAGAGGGCTCTTCGTTGCCCAGCGCTTCGATCAGATAGGGGATGGCTTTTTTCGAGTTGATTCTGACAAGCGCGGTAAGGATCACCCGCCGGATCAGCACAGGCAGGGCCCGGTCTTGCAGCTCATTGGTCAGGAACGCGACCGCCTCCGCATCGCCCCAATCGCCCATCGCCAGCACGGCATGCTCGCGTTCCGTCAGGTCCCCCAGGACCGCGGTTGTCCGCAGAAAGGACTTTGCCTTTTCCAACAGGGCCCTGTCATGGTCCCGCCTTCCAAATGGAGCAGGGAGGCGGAGAAGCAGACTGGCTGCCCGAGTGCTGACGCGTGAATCCGGATCGTCTAACATCGCCGAGAGGCGATGGACAAGGTATTCTTGCGAGTCATTCAAAGCATGAAGAGCATTGACGGCCTCGAGACGGACTTCCGGTTCGGGGTCTTGGAGCAGCGGATCAATTTTCGCGCGTGCGGCGTCTGCTTTTGCCTGGGTCAATGCTCTCAGGCACGAAGCGCGGACCTTTGCATCCGGGTCGGTGAGACCCCGCACCAGCGCCGCTTCCACATCTGGAAGCGACAGATGACCCAGGATCTCCGCGGAGACGCGCCGGACCACCGGGTCCCGGTCTGCCAATCCATCCAGCGCCGCGCGAACGGCAACTGCGTCTTGCGCGAAGCCACCGAAGGGTTGTTCTTCACTATAGAACAGATGAGGATTGCCTGCCTGCAGCGCCTGGAGCAACGCTTCGTTGTACCCGGCGCGGGCGCGGTAGATTGCGAAGGTGCACAGAGCTGCTGTCACCAGGCCGACGATATAGAGCTGTTGAGGCGCCAGCGTTTGCTCGCCGACGATGAGGATCGCCCCTGCCAGGAAGGTGCCTGCCTGTTCCGGTACGCCCCCGATAAACGCGCGCACCTGATCGCGTCGCTCCGCGGGCACCACGTTCATCATGGTCTGAAAGGCCGGGTCTGCGATGCCCGAGAGCCACAGCATCTGCACGAACCGGAATGCCACGATGATGGTGAAGACTGGCAGGAGCGCCAGGCTGGCGAACCCGAGTAGATAAATGACCGGGAAAACCAGGATACACAACATGATGCCCAACCGTGCGAAGAGGCGGTTGGCGACGAACAACGATGCCAGAAACGCGGCAGCCGTGCTGACACCATTGAACAGACCCAGGAAACCCGCCAGCGTTTCTTCATTCGCATACTGCTGAGTGGCGGCGCGTGAGAATGGGAGTGCAATCGAAAAATAAAGAATTGAAAACAGAACAGCCGCCAGGGAAATCCAGCGCATCAGCTTCGATTTGCGCGCATATTGATAGCCGCGCTGCATCTCCTGAATCAGAGGAGGCTGCTTCTGCTTGGGTCTTCTCCCGGCGAGAGCAGGGTGTTCACGTAGCAGCGCACGGCTGAATACAAACGCAAGCAGCAATGCGCCAGCCCAGAAGAGCAGCAGGTTTTCCACGCCGATCCTTCCGACCAGCGCGCCGGTCACAAACCCACCAACCACCTGTCCAAGAATGCGGCTGGCATTGAACAGAGGAAAAAGCCGCTTCGCCTGGCGCGTGTCACAGACGGCACCCGCGATGCCCCAGATCATGATCCCTGTCAGTGAATTAAGGATGTTGTTTCCCAGCCAGAGCGCCGGGTATAGCCAGCTGAACCCGGTCAGCAGCGCCAGTCGGGCTATGACCAGAATGGTGGCGAGCAGGAGCGGAATTCCCACATACAGGCGGCGGCGAGGAATGCTTCCCAGCGCTGCCGTAGTGCCAAACGAGATAACCATGCTCGTGACGCCCAGCCCGAGGAACATGTAGGGAAGGTATTCGACTCCAAACCGGGCGAAGAAAAGCGCTTCGATCCCGGTCCCGCCCAGCGCCGCGCCCATTGCCGTGAACAGCATAATGCCGATCACCAGCGAAGCCATTCGTGTTTCGCCCGGTCTGATGGAGAGCGCCTGCGTAAGACGTGTCATTCGGGTTGGGAGGACTTAAATTCTTCCCCTGCGAGCTGAGCGGCATGCCGCATCATCTGGTCATACTTCATTTTCTTGAGGATCATAAACCGCGCCACAGCCTTGCGGAGGGGACCTGGCAGAGGCACGTGGATCCGTGAATAGCTGACGACATGCGTCCCGCCATGCGGCAGGGGCTCGAGGCGGACTGTCTCGCTAAAGATCTTTTTTCCGCTGTCATAGCTCTCGACAGTGGAATATTCGAAGGGTCGCCAGTCCACTGTCACTTCGGTGCTGACAGATTTGCCGTGTGCACAGTGATTGCTGGCTCCCGCACCCGCGCGACCTTTTGGCCGGTCGCCGCGATACCAGTGAACCGCTCCGCCGCTCCAGATATTGCGTCGCTCGGGATCCTGAAGCCATTCCCAGGTGAGCGGAGGCGGGGTGGGGAAATCCACTGCAAATTCCAGATCGGCATTTTCAGCTGTAATGAAAATCCTCTGCGCCGCTTTAAGTTCGGCATACCGGCGGTGGAGATCGATGTTAATAGTATTTACCTCCCCCAGGTGCTCATAGGCTTCTGTCTGCTGGTGGGCGCCCTCGAGGTGTAGCTTCAGGTGCTCCAGACATTGCTCTGTGATCATCAGGTAGGCACGCCATCCGGTGGCTTCACTGACGTGGTTTTTCGAAAGCCGGTGGATCAGATTTACATCCGAACCGACCATCTCTCGAATGCCGCGCACCTGCTGGATCACGTAATCTCCATGGTGGAGAATAAACTTCAGATCCAGGGTGGGGATGTTCTGGCAGGCTTTGCAGGTGCAGGTCGTGGCGCGTTTGATCTGAGTCTGGCGATCGCGAAATGCCACATAGGTCGCCTCCACCAGCTCCAGCATGGTCTCGCCGCGTGAAACAATTGCCTCGGGGGCATACGCAAAGACGGCATCGCCTTCGAGCTTATGGATGCTCAATAGCTTCTCAATGGGCATGCAGATGGTTTCGAGCAGGTCGGTGAGGATCTCGTGCGAGTGATCAAGTTCCGTCCCTGCCACGAAAGACGTGTACCCCGAGATATCGGCGAGCAGGAGATAGCCATGCTGAGTGGTCGCGTTCATAAACTGATCAAATACGGATAAGAAATTGTCGTGATTATACTACCGGCGTTAACCTTCCCCTCTGACTCCCCGGAACTACGGCCTAACGGTGACCGTCGCCAGGGTAATGCCGAGCAGGCGGACGAGCTCCAGAGAGTATTTCTCATATTCCGCCCTTGCGATCTCGAATCCAGTCCGGAGCGTCTCCTGGTCTTGGCCTCCGACAAAGCCGAGCAACGACTGAATGACGAGATTCATATGATTCAGCTGGTATCTTTTCAATGTAACCAGGCAGGGAGGCACAGGTAAATCCTCAGCCGCGCGCCGGATGCGCTGCAGGTCCGAGATGATAGTGGGGAGCTGCTCGGCGGCCGCGCTGGTTAACTGCGCGGTGACGTCATCGAACTCGCGCATCAAGTCATTGATCCCGCGTACAGCAGCAGGCATGTTTTGCGGGGAGCACGGATCTGGGTCCGGTGTCGAGGTCGCTTCCGGTGTGGCAGGGATCTGTCGGCCGCAAGCGGGCAAGATAACCAGGAGCAGCAGGGATACGAGCACGGCAAACTTTTGCATTGCAGGAAGGATTATAACAAGTGAATGAAGAAACCTGTCTGCACGGAAAAACAGGTCCGTAATCCCCCAGTAGCAGTAGTCGGAGACTGATGCCGCCTTTACTCGGTTACGGTCGCTTCGTGGGTCGCGAGGATTGCCCCGGGTTTTCTGATGACCCAGAATTTCCGGGCGGCCCTGGATTCCCCGGCGGCCCGGGATCATTCGTCGGCCGGGGCTCTCTGGTCGGCCTCGGTTCCCGAGTGGGCCGGTCGCTGTTCCCGGGCGGCGGATCGGTTGGCGGATTGGAGGGCGGGTCGGTTGGAAGAATGAGTGGCGGGGCCGACGTGGGCGGAATTGACGTTGCAGCCGGACCCCCGCCAGAATCCCTTGTCGGGCTGACGGGAATCACGGAGCCGCCACCAGCCGTGGAGGTCGGGGTGACTGTGACCGTCACTGCGACCGGTGCACCCTGTGGATCAATCGCCACCGGCAGAAGCGGCATGTCCGCCATATGATAAGCATAGTCGTAGATCTCGAGAACGCCACACTGCTCAGAGGCTGCTTCCGTCTCACCGTTTTCATCCGGATCCAGTCCACCGAGCATCCACTCGGTGAGCTGGGTGGAACGCTGGAGAGCGGCGTCCATCTCGGGAAGACTGCTGGCGTTAAGAATGGTCAACATATGGGTCTGGAGCTCCGGCGCCCAGCCTGCCAGGTTTTGTGCACAAGCCTTTACGTTATCTCCGTTCACGACCATGCTCCGGGTCGCGCCCGGGGCATTGATAGCATAGTCGGCATGGGAAAAGACTGCCTGGATGTACCCCAGATTATTCCCATTGAGCATCAGCCCATATCCAGCCCCCGGATCGGCAACCTGACCATCCCCATTCCAGTCCCGATAATCTGCACTGTGCTCGCCCACCAGCAAGTTCATGATGGATTCGGCATTTGCTATGATGCCGGTTTCGTCAGCGTTCTGATAATCGAGGAACATATTGCTGGCTGCTTCCTGTATGGCTTGCGCACTTCCGGTCAGGCCATGAACCAGGCTCACCTGGTCAGGCGTGCTCGGGAAGGAAACCATTAATCTGCGCAAGTACGCCAGACCGGCATTGGGCATGGTATAGGCAAAGGCGATTTCCGTCGCGCCGTTGACGTCGGCGCTGTCCCCTTCGATCGTGATTTCCACAGTGTGATATTCCGCCAGCAGATTTGCATTCTGAGCGTCGTTATAGACCAGCTCGCCGCGACCGCTTTCATCGATGTCTAGCGCGCCGAGCGAGAGACGCTCCTCATCATTGAGCAGCCAGACCTGATAGTTCGTACCAGCCGGGGCGGCCGGCATGGCATAGGCGATCAAAGTAGCCTGGTCCAGGATGGCATCTCCATCCTGGAAGTGCAGCATTCCTGTGGGGCCAAGCGTGACCGGGATTCCTAGTATGGGTGTGACATTGGCCGTAGCGCTGGATGCGGGGCTCATGGTTGGGGCCTCATTCGCGGCGAAAAATCTCTCGCGAAATAGCACAGGCACGCCCAACAACAGCACGAGCAGCCCAGCCAGCAGGAGGCGCAGGGCAGACTTTCGTCTTTCGGGCGGGATGCCAGCCTTTGACTTCGCACGGACAGGGGGCGGGCTGAATGCCAGCGTGGTGGCATCCGCCCTCCCTTCCAGCGCGCTGCTAAATGCCGCCGCTAATTCTTCTGGCTGCTGAAAGCGATCGTTAGGATGCTTGGCAAGGGCACGGTCGAGGACTCGCTGCAGCGCGGGTGAAAGCCCGGGGATCGGTGGAGGCGCGTCATTGATATGCTTGAGCAAGATGCTCATGGTGGTCTCGGCATCGAACGGTACGTCGCCGCTCAGCATCTCATAGAGCACAACTCCGAGCGAGTAGATATCGGTCCGCCCGTCAGTTGCCTGCCCCATTGCCTGCTCGGGGCTCATGTAGGCAGGCGTCCCGGTGATCAGCCCGGAGGCGGTCTGGCGGCTCGAGTTCAAAATGCGGACCAGGCCAAAGTCGGTGAGCACCGGCTCCAGATCCAACGGCAGTGTTTCGCCAGGCAGGATCTGGATAGAGCGCGACGTCAACAGGATATTGCCGGGCTTGACATCGCGATGAATGACGCCGCTTTCGTGGGCATACTGGAGGGCGCCCGCGATCCGGTTGAGTAACCGGTCGATCAGCGGCAAGCCTAAGCGGCCGTCCCGCCCGTGCAAGACAGCCAGGTACTTTGCCAGCGAAGGACCGGAGATATATTCCATCACCAGGTAGGGATGGTCGTCGATTGTGTCGAAATCGAAAACTTGCACGATGTTCGGATGCCGCAACCTGGCGACCGCGCGCGCTTCTAGTTCAAAACGCTCGCGAGGACGCAGGTTTATATCGTCTGTCTGGTAGGGACGCAGCAGCTTGACCGCCACCTTACGCTGCAAAGTCGTATGCGTGCCGAGATAGACCTCTGCCATCCCCCCGCGAGCGAGCAGAGATTCAATGTATACCTTGCCGAGCGTCTTGCCAATCCAATCCATCATATGTACTGTTTAATCTAGTGTACTCCTCCCCGCCGAAAAAAAGATTAATAATTCCTGCGAAAGCACCCGGCGCGGAGGCTGACGGTTAATTGTGCCTTAAAATCAAGGAAATTGTTAGTAGGGACATTCCTATGTTAAATTAACGCAGGATTGACAGCTTTCTATCTCTGTGCATCTACAGAAGGGTCAATTAAGATCCAGCCATCCAGACCGATTTCTCCGGGTGAATAAACAGGCGACCCTGTACCGGGTCGCCTTTGAGTCTTACTTCACTAGTCTCGCCCGTTCTTCCTCAATAACACTCTCATCCAGCTTCTTGAATAAAGTGCTCGGTTGTTTCAGTGCCCGGTCCGGCTCCAGGGTGCTGGGTTTCCATTTTGGCTGGCTATCTGCCGGGGGGCGATAACGAATGACATTATGTACACCCAGCTCATCCTGCACCTCTTCGATGTACTGCTCACCAAAGAGGGGAGTGTCGTAGCCAAGGTAATGGTTGAGCTTTTCCGATGTGAATGGCAGGAACGGGGCGAAGATCACCTTAAGGGAGTCGATCGCGCGCAGGGCAGTGTAGATCGTCTTTGCGGCTTCGGCTTTATCTTTCTTGACCTCGGACCACGGAGAGGTCTGGTCGAGGTACTGGTTGACCGCGGTGGCAAGCTTCATCGCCTCACTCAGGGCTGCTCGCAGGCGCACGGACTCCAGCTCGCCGCCCACTGATTCAAATCCACTCTCGACCGTATTGAGCAGGTTTTGGTCAATCGGACGTAAATCTACGTTATCCGGCACGTGTCCCTCCCAGTGCTTGTACGCAAAGGAAAGCACCCGGTTGACCAGGTTGCCCCACGTGGCAACCAGCTCGTTGTTGTTACGCGCCACAAAGTCCGCCCAGTCCCAGTCGCTGTCGCGCAGCTCGGGCATATTCACCGTCAGGTAGTAGCGCAGCGCATCGGGATCGTAACGGGTCAGCGCGTCGCGCCCGAATACCGCCCAGCCGCGTGAGCCGCTGATCTTTTGTTTCTCCAGGTTCATGAACTGGTTGGCAGGTACGTCAAAGGGTAGCGTCAGCGGCTTGGAATCTTCGGCGAAGATCTCCAGGAACTGGGTGCCAGCGCCCATGAGCTCCGCGGGCCAAAGGGATGTGTGGAAGAAGATGTTATCCTTGCCAATGAAGTGAAACTGCTTCGCATCGGGGTTGACCCACCACTGCCGCCACGCATCCGGCTGGCCGGAGAGCTGGCTCCACTCGATCGGCGCGGAAAGATAGCCGATGACGGCCTCAAACCAGACATAGATCCGTTTGCCGGCTTCGGTCCAGCCTTCGATCGGGATCGGAACGCCCCAGTCCAGGTCGCGCGTGATCGGACGGGGCTTCAATCCCTCCGCTTCGATTTTGCCCAGCGACTCCCCGATCACGGGCTCGCGCATGTGGTTCGCGCGTTCCTGCAGGAACCTCTTTACATCCGGCTCGAGCTTGGAAAGATCAATGTAGAAGTGCTCGGTCTCGCGCAGCTCCAGAGCCCCTCCTTCCTTGGAGCGCGGGTTGATCAGCTTGTCCGGCTCGAGCACGTTACCGCAGTTATCGCACTGGTCCGAGCGCGCGCCCTCGAAGCCGCAGATGTAGCAGGTCCCCTCGACATAGCGGTCCGGCAGGAAGCGTTTCGAGGAAGGGGAATACCACTGCATGGATTTGTCAGTAAACAGGAATCCGTTTCCCTTGAGCGCCAGGAACATCGCCTGCGAAACCTTGAAATGGTTCTCGGTGTGAGTGGTGGTAAACAGATCATAGGTGATGCCCCAGCCCCTGAAGAGCTCCAGAAAGCCATCATGATACTTCTTGTATACTTCTTCCACAGGCTTCCCTTCTTTGTCCGCTGCGAGGGTAACAGGAGTCCCATGCGAGTCCGTGCCGCTCACCATCAGAACGTTGTTCCCTTTCAGGCGGTGGTAGCGTGCGACGATGTCACCCGGCAGGTGTGAGCCGGTAATATTGCCGACATGGATCTCGGCATTGGCATAGGGCCAGGCAATTGCGACCAAGATGTTTTCAGCCATGATAAAACTCCGTCATTCGTAATTCGATATTTGGCTTTCACGTCTCAAATACCGAGTATTGCTCGTATAAACAAAAAAGCTGTCCACACCGGGACAGCTTTCTAACGCGAAGTATCAAAAACTAACGCTGCTCCCAGGCGCGGCACGACATCTCCATAGGGGACATGGTCATGGTCATTGTCACCACTCGTGTTTCCACTTGTGAAGCAGCTCGTAAAAACATAGCGCCAAGTTTACTATGTCCTTGCCAGAGTGACAAGGCGATTCTATTCATCCAGCAGGTCTTTCAGGGTTGCGAATGGAGAGTCATCGCCCTCCTGGTTATGGCCGCAGTCTTTCACATTCAAGTCCTGGCCACACTCAATACAGAGACCCTTGCAATCAGGATCGTGCAAAGGCTTGATGGGAATTTCCAAGAGGGCATACTCACGTATCAGCGGAGCGAGGTCGAGGTGTGCATCGTCGGGCACCAGCAATTCTGATTCACTCACAGATTTCTGGTTGAAGGCGTAGAGCTCTGTGATCTGCCAGTCCAACGGATGGCTAAACTGATTTAAACAGCGCACACATTCGAGCATGGTATCTGCAGAGAAGGTTCCCTGCACCACCAGTCCTTGAGGAGTGCGGCCAACCGTGATCGTACCGATGAAATTCTCTAGTTCAAGATCCTCAAGCTTGACTTTCTCCAACTCAAAGGGAATTTCGTGGCTGTAGCCGGCTTCTTCGTGGATGATAAAGCCGACGTTAACACGGAAGGGTTTACGAGGGTTAGACATAAGATCTCTCTGGAGGTGACAGTCACTCCGCTAGGACGAACGACGTCACCAGGTTTAGATTTTTCGATCGACGATGAATCTTGCCAGGTCTTCCAGCGCATCCCGTTCGGGAGACATCGGCGCCCCGCTCAGCGATTTCAATGCCCGGCGAACGGCGCGACGCGCCTCGTCCATGGATTGCTGGATCGCTTCGCTCTCGCGGATCCCATCCACCAGCCGCTGGACGCGCTCGGTCTCTTTCCAGCCGCCCTCGGGCAGGGAAAGGATATCCTCATTGTGTGGGTGGGTCTCGGCGTAGTAAATGGCGGGAAGTGTAACCAGCCCATTGAGAAGATCGGACCCGATCGGTTTTCCAACCGCCGACTCCTCGCCGGTGAAATCCAGGATGTCGTCCACGATCTGGAACGCCATGCCCACCTCATAGCCGAAGGACCTCATCGATAGGCGCGTTTCCTCGTCCTCCGTGGCGACCATGCTGGCAGCCAGGGCAGCCATCTCGAACAGGGAGGCGGTTTTGGCATAAATGCGCTGGTAGTAATTGTCACGGTCGATGATGCCGCGTGCGGAAAACATCTGGGTCAGCTCGCCGTTGACGATGGTGGCAAGCGTCTCCGCGAAGAGTTTCATCAGCGGTAGATAGTCTGTCTCGGCGGCGAGCTTGGCTGCGCGGGCAAACAGGAAATCACCGGTAAGAACAGTTGCCGCCGGCGACCAGCGCGCGTTGAGCGTGGGCATGCCGCGGCGGAGGAGGGCGCCGTCAATCAGATCGTCATGGACCAGTGTGGCGGTATGGAGCAGCTCCACGGAGGCGCCGAGCGTGATCAGCTTTTCCTCCGGAGCACCCAGCATATTACCCACGAGCAGGCCGAGCGTGGGCCGGATGCGCTTGCCTCCTGCTGATAAAAGATGGGAGAGGGCTGACCGTAAATCAGGGTGCTGCTCGTCCCCAGCCTGTTCCCGAATCCGCTGCTCTACAAAGCGAAGTTGATCCTGTACCGATGTAAAAAAAGTGATCGAGCTCAACCTTCAGCCTCCCAACCGAACAGTCGCCTGGCGTTGGCAGATGTGATCTCTGCGACCCGTTCGCGGGTTGTCATGTGGATTTCCGCAATTTTATCAGCAATGTAAATAACAAACGCGGGTTCGTTGCGCCGGCCGCGCTGCGGCACCGGTGTGAGAAAGGGCGCGTCGGTTTCAATCAACAATCGGTCGAGCGGTATCTGTTTAATGATAGACCGCTTTTCTTCAGCGTTCTTGTAGGTCACCGGTCCGGTGACGCCAATGAAAAAGTTCAAATCCATCGCCCGCTCAGCCATCTCCAGGCTGCCGTTAAAGGAATGCAGAACGCCCGGCTTGTCCGCAAGCGGATGGGCCGTGGATTTCAGGGTTGTGCACCAGCCGCTCAGAATTTTCATCAAATCAATGGAGGCTTTCCCGAACCAGGCATCTTCCTCTTCTCGCATATGGATCACAACGGGCTTATTCAGGGAACCGGCGAGGGAGAGCTGTTTTTCCAGTGCGTCGTGCTGGTCCATGCGTTTTGCGCCTTCCTTGACCCAGTAGTAATCGAGACCGATCTCACCAATGGCAACGACCTTCGGGTGATCAGACAGGCGTCTCAATTGGTCCTGAGCTTCTTCCGAGAATGTGCCCAGGTCTGTCGGGTGGAAGCCAACGGCTGCGTAAACCCTTGATTCCTGCTCTGCCAGCGCGATCGCCGACCGACTTGAATCAAGATCCAGGGCAGGCACGAGGATGCGTCCAACACCCGCTTCAGTGGCGCGCCGAATCACCGCATCGCGGTCTTCATCAAATTTTTCGAAATCCAGGTGGCAGTGGGTATCGGTCAGCATGATCAAATAAAGATTGTGAAAATTATAACATACTGGACAGGATTTGTCCTAGAATCAAAAGTCCTGCCGCTCAGGCAGGACTTTGTTCTACACGTTTATTCCATTGTGATGCCGGCGACCTTTAACCCATCTTTGAGAATGTCACTCACCTTTTCCTTGTGGGTTGTCTCACAATACACGCGCATGATCGGCTCGGTACCGCTAAAACGGATCAGGAGCCAGCCGCCGTCCTCGAGCTTGAACTGGAAGCCATCCACAGTCACGAGTTCGGTCACCTTCAATCCACCCAGCGTTTCCGGTTTGGCGTTGAGGATCAGCTGCTCGCGGCTTTTTCGGTCGCCGGTAAACGGGGAGTCGATCCGGTCGTAATAATGCTCACCGACTTTGTCGAACAGCATCGTCAGCAGTTCAGTGGGCTTCTTGCCAGTCTGGACCATGAAGTCGAGGAAATACAGCCCGGCGAGGATGCCATCCCGCTCAGGGACATTGCCGCGGAACGCGTACCCGCCGCTCTCCTCGCCGCCGATCATCGCATCCGTCTCAAGCATCTTGGGCGCGACGTATTTGAATCCCACGCCGGTCTCGTAGACGGGGACATCGTAAAGCTTGCCGAGCTTATTGAGCATTGTAGTAGTGGAAAGCGTCTTGACGATCGCGCCGCGCTCGCCGCGTATCTCAAGGAGATAAAAGGCGAGCAGGGCATACACGCGCAATTGGTTGATGAATTCGCCTTTCTCATCGCCGATACCGCAGCGATCCGCATCTCCATCGGTGATCAGCAGCACATCCGCGTTGTGCTGGACGGTCGCTTCCAGGCCCACATCGATGTTAGGGCGGATGGGCTCGGGTCTCTTCATCTCGGGGAAGGAGGGGTTGCGGGTATTGTGAATCTCGATCACCTTTGTCCTGCCGCCCTGGAGCAGCCGCGTGAACCATCCAGCGCCATTTCCCCACATGGCATCCACCAGGACGGTGAAGCCTGCGTCTTTGATCCTCTGGAGGTCCACTAACTTTTCAAGGTTCGCTGTATACGCTTCGGAGGCATCGAACGTGACAATCTTGCCTTCGTCCATGGCTGTGCTCAATGGCATATGCTTGACTTCCTCCACCGCATCGGGGATCAGCGCTTCGATCCGTTTCAAGCCCTCCGGGTCGATTGCGCCGCCGTTCTCATCCCGGACCTTGAAACCGTTATCCGTCGGTGGATTGTGCGAAGCGGTAATGTTCACCGCTCCACACGCTTTCTTGTGTACGACTGCAAATGCAATCACCGGAGTCGGCGTGGCGCCATTCGTGAGGTAAACATTGAAACCATTGCCTGCCAGGACCTGTGCCGTCGTGTCTGCAAAATTTTCTGAGGCAAAACGCTTGTCATATCCGACGACCACCCATTGCCCCTGCTTTCCCTGTTCCACCAGATAGGATGCAAATCCTTGCGCTGCCCGGCGGACATTGTCGAAGGTGTAATCCCCCGCGATCACCCCCCGCCAGCCATCTGTTCCGAACCCGATTTTGTATACCATGAAGAACTCCTCCTCAGAGTTGATACGCGGCGATTATAAAGTAGAACGACGAGATTTTCAAAAAGCCGGAGTGGAGAGCACAAATACTATCTCAAGTTTGAGCCGGTCTCGACAAATCGTTCTGGTGCGCCTATACTCGTGCCATCTGCATCTCGTGAGGCGCACATGACAAAGCATCTCGTCGTTGTAGCGGGGAATATTGGTGTTGGTAAGACTTCATTGACAGAACGGATTGGCGCCCGGCTAGGCTGGTGGACGGGGTATGAGTCGGTAGCGGATAACCCCTATCTCGCGGATTTCTATTCGGATATGCGCGCCTGGTCATTTCACCTGCAAGTTTTTTTTCTTGGACACCGCGCCGAGCAATATCTGGAAGCCGCGCGAGATCCGCGGTCGGCGATCCTGGATCGCAGCGTCTACGAGGATTGCCATATCTTTGCCCGGGCTCTGTATCACATGGGAAATATCTCGGAGCGCGATTATCTGGCGTACCGGCGCTTGTTTCAGCTTGTTGTCGATAGCACGCCGCGTC
>DATHTH010000236.1:0-12071 GCA_035463495.1 Anaerolineales bacterium
ATCGTTGGAGGTACTGTTGTAAATCTCATCATAGAGAGTCAGCGCGCCGGCGTAATCCCCGAATTCGGCGCGGGCTTCCGCGATCTTGATCCGCAGGTCAAGTCCATCGTCCAGGCGGGAGGCGCTCAGCGCAGCATTGTAGGCGTTCTGCGCCTCTGTCAGATTGCCGGCTTCATAGAGCGAATCCCCGCGATACTGCTGAACATAACCGTCCAGCACTCCGGGGACATGCCTCATATAGGTTTCATAGGCATCTGCAGCCTGCTGGTATTGCTCCAATCCCCCATAGGCTTGACCCAGCAGGAAGTGAGCGCGCGCAGCATACGTCGAGTCGGGATAGCTGTCGATGAGGTTGGTAAGCTCGTTAATGGCTTCCTGATAGCGGCCGTCTGCCAGCTCAGTCCGCCCGAGCCCCCATAGCGCCGCGGCTTTGATGGCATCCTCCGTGGAGTCGTTAAACGCGGTGCGGTACTGCTCGCGTGCCCGGTCATAGGCGCCGAAGAACAGCGCCTGGTCGCCCGTGTCGATGCGGACCACCGGCTCCAGCGTAGGGAGCGGGGTGGGCGTCGGCGGCGGTGTATGCGTCGGCGGCGGACCCAAGGTATCGGTCGGTACGGCTGTTGCAATCGGAAGGGATACAGGGAGAGGGACAGGCAGGCCCTGGCAGGCAGCAATGACCAGGCTCAGGCACAGCCCGGCCAGTTTCTTTGTCAAATTCATACAAACCTTATAACGGATGAAATCGGGCGTGTCAAATCAAACATTAATCTGTGCTGAGCGTTCAAATCAGGACAGAACTTCGACGCCCATGCCAAGCCGGATCAGGCCCTCACTTAAAGGAATAACGTTTTGCCCGAAAATTGCGCCGAGTTTTTGCTTGCGGTACTTGCCCAGGGTTTTGAGCGGTTCCTTGCTGCGCTCGAGGGTATCCTTGTCAATCGTCGTGACCTCGCAGCGGGCGCAGGGCTTGACTACAGCCAGTAGAACGTCTCCGATCCTGATTCTGTTCCAGGTATCTTCCACAAACGGCTCGCCGCCTCGAACCACCAGGTTCGGGCGAAAGCGGTTCATGGGGACGGGAGATTCCAGGCGTGCATTCAGGTCTTGCAATCCCGCTTCAGATGTCAGCAGGATGGGATAGCCATCGGCAAACCCCGTGTGGTCATCTGCATTCACAGCATACTGCTCGTTGACGATGCGCCTGTACCCATCCGCAAAATGGACCAGCCGAACCGAGGTGCCCAGCCAGTCAGAGAACCAGGCGGCGGCTTCCTCACCCTGGTCGATGGCATGCACGCCTTTGCTCTTCCAGATATTGACAGGCCAGGGTGTCCCAGTGGTTTGGAGGCCCAATTGAACTGAATCATAACCTGGCGCGGAGAGCTCGAGGGCTCCATTGCTTAATTTGGGTGAAACGAGCGCGAGCCGGGGATGATCGCGCTGCGTGAGAAACTCGCCCTCCGGCGTCACCACCATCATACGACGGTCGTACTCCAATCCCATCCGCTCCACACAGGCGGACTCGACTTCCACGCCCCGGCAGGCTTTGATGGGATAGTAAATTAAGCTGGAAACCGTAATCATTGGAGCATATCGTACACGATTTTCGAGATCCGTGCCATGCAGGTGTGCGCTTCGTCTTCCTGGGCTTCGACAAATCCGCGCGTCATAATGGAGATGGCGTAGGGCTGGCGACCCTCGGGGTAGACGATCCCGGTATCATGATAAACATTTCCGGTCCATCCCGTCTTGTGGGCAACCTTCGCCGTCCCTGGTAGCAGGGCCGGGATGCTCTCGTTAAATTCCTGTCCCAGTAAAATTTCGATCATGTCCTCACACGCTTGCGTAGAGATAACCTTTCCTTCGGCGATCAACTTCATCGTCTCTGTCAAACCACGCGCCGTCGCGCGATTGTTGATCCCCAGGCGAAAGGCCGCGTTGTCTTCAATACCGCGGATGACCGCCACGCCCGGGATGCCAAGCGCCTGGATGAAATCGTTGACTTTGCTTGCCTGAATTCTTTCAAGCAAGATGTTGGTGGCGAGGTTGCTGCTCCTCACAATCATCAGGCGGGTCAATTCACGGATGGATTCCGTTTGGCCGATCCGCGGGTACAGCGTCTTCTCTGCATCGTCCTCCTGCGCCAGCGAAAAGCTGCTTCCATCCGCGATGCTGGTGAACGAGTTGGTGATCGGAAGATGATCTTCCAACCTGAACAGGCCGTGTTCCGCCTGGTGGAAGACTTCCATCATCACGTGCACCTTGATCGTGCTGGCCGGGTGAAAGGATTGGTCCGGCTGAATGCAGATTTCCTTCCGCGTTGGCAGGTCGTGGACCGCAACAGCGATGGTCTTATCAGTTTGTTCCGCGAGAAGTTGTTCCAGTTCAATCACGGGCGCAATTGTATCAAACCCCCTCGATCACCACCATTCTCGAAGTAGCGGTCTGGTGGCGGATGCCTTTGGCAGCGCTGTACTCGTCCGAATGCAGCCAGATTTTCGCCTGCTCCATATCCTCGAACTGCAGGATTACCAGCCGTTCCGGACGCCAGTCGCCTTCGAGGGTTTCCGTCTTTCCGCCGCGGGCAATGTATTTGCCGCCATACATCTCCACGGTCGGCGTGGCAAGCTTCTTGTAGTCTTCGTAACGGATCGGGTCGGTAACGTTGATATCGACAATGACATAGGCAGTCATGGCTCATCTCCTTTATTAAAAATATGATTCCCTCAATTGGATTGAGGGAATCATATCAGAACTTTACGTTCTATTGTGCCTGGCGATTACTCTTCGCCGCGCTCCGTTTCTCGATATTTGAAAGAGACTCGGACTTTCGCGCGGTACATAATCACATTGCCTTCTTCCAGAACCATGTCAAGCTCTTTCACCTCGGCGACCCGTAAATCCTCCAGCGTCTCGGATGCGCGCTGCACGGCTGCCGCGGCTGCTCTCTCCCAGGACTCAGTGCTCGTGCCGATCAACGTGATCACTTTATAAACACTGTCTGCCATCTTTCACTCCTTTTCTGAAGTTGATTAATAACACTATACAATATTTTGTACGCCAATACAACCATACTGTATACGAGTAGGTCACCATTTTAAGGGGACCAAGCATGATTACCACATGTAAGATGTCATCTACGCCTTCTATGCAGTGTTTTGCCTCACACGACAGCTGGATCATTCTCAGAACTGTGTTGACGAGACCTGCGGCCATATTCTGCCTGCTGGTTATGCTTCGTCAATCCGACAACATTTGGTATATTTGGTTAACTTTTAGCGCGGGAGGCGCCGATGAACTTCGTTTTCCTATCCCCTCATTTTCCGTCCAACTATTACCGGTTCGCCGTTGCCCTCAAGAACCAGGGGGTCAACGTCCTGGGCCTGGCGGACGAGACGTACGACTCCTTGCGCTCCGAGCTCAAGACTTCCCTTGCCGAATATTTCCGCGTCACCAGCATGCATAACTACGATGAGCTGGTGCGAGCCTTAGGCTATTTCACCCACCGCTACGGTAAGCTGGACCGTATCGACTCGCATAACGAGTACTGGCTCGAGACCGAAGCCCGACTGCGCACCGATTTCAATATTCCGGGCATCCGGAGCGATCAGGTCGGCAGGATCAAGCGCAAGTCGCTGATGCGGGAGGCGTTTATGCAGGCGGGCATCAAAGTCGCCCGGGGTCGAGTGGTCAGGACGATGGAGGAAGCAGCAGGGCTGATCGAGCAGACAGGTTATCCTCTCGTGGCTAAACCGGATATCGGTGTCGGCGCGGCGGCGACGTACAAGATACACAACGAGGACGAGTTCAAAGCCTTCTTCGAGACAAAGCCCACGGTCGATTACCTTTTCGAGGAGTTCGTCAGCGGACAGATTGTCACGTTCGACGGACTCACGGATCGTGACGGAACGCCAGTTTTCGTGAACTCCCTTGTATACAGCACCGGCATCATGGAAACGGTGATCAATGACGAGTTGGTCTATTACTACACTCTCCGCGAGATTCCTGCCGACGTGCAAGCACTGGGATGCCGCGTGCTGGACGCCTTTGGCGTCCGTGAGCGCTTCTTCCACTTCGAGTTTTTTCGCCAGCACGGGACCGGTGATCTTATCGCCCTGGAGGTGAACATGCGTCCGCCTGGCGGACTCACCACGGATATGTTCAACTACTCGTGCGACATCGACATCTACAATGCCTGGGCAAGCGTCGTCGCCGGAAAGGGCTTTCCTTATCCCGATTACAGCCACAAGTATCATTGCTGTTACGTCGGGCGCAAGTCCAACCGGTCGTATGCTCATAGCGAGCAGGAAATCTTCTCCACGTTCAAAGACAAGATCAGCCATCACGAATCGATCAGCGGTGTGTTCAGCGCAGCCCTGGGCAACTACGGCTACCTGGTCCGCTCGCCCGATCTGGACGAGGTGATCTCGATGGCAAAATTCATTCAGGAGTAGCAAAGACGATGCAGATAGAATATCACAAGTGGCTCAGTCCGGTACTCGGCCACGACATGGAACTGAAAGTCTACGGCTATTACGGCAAGCCTGCCCTGGTCTTTCCCTCCCAGCAGGGCCGCTTCCACGATTTCGAAGACTGGAAAATGACGGATACCCTTGCCCGCTTCATCGAGTCCGGACAGCTCAAGTTGTTCACGGTGGACAGCCTGGATAGCCAGTCCTGGGCGAACTGGGGGGCGCATCCCGCCGACCGGGCGCGCCGCCACCAGGAGTACGATCGCTACATCGTCGAAGAGGTTGTCCCATTTATGCGCCAGCACAGCGGCGGAACGACACAAAAGTTCATGACGACCGGCGTAAGCATGGGCGCTTATCATGCCGCCAATTTTTTTTTCCGCCATCCCGATATTTTCGATACGGTCATTGCCCTCAGCGGCCTCTATCAGCTTGGCATGTTTATTGGCGATTACATGGACGACAACGTCTACTTCAATACTCCGCTGGCGTATCTACGCGACTTGAGCGATCCCTGGTATCTCGACCAGTACCGCCAGAGCCACATTATTATCGGTGTGGGGCAGGGCGCCTGGGAGGATGAGATGCTGGCGGATACACGTGACCTCAAACACATCCTGGATGAAAAGAATATCCCGCACTGGGTCGATTTCTGGGGCCACGACGTTAACCACGACTGGCCTTGGTGGCACAAGATGCTGCCGTATTTCCTGGACTCGCTCAATCTGCCTGCTTACAGCCCATCTTAGTTTTGCTGCTCCCTCTTTTCGGGAAAGGGCTAGGGTGAGCGTATTTACCACTTCTCCCAGTGCACGACTTCCTCCAGAGATCTCCGCCCGCCCTTCTTCGGCGCCGCGGTCAATTTTTCTTTCTCCAATGGATATCCAAAGGATAGCGCGATGCGCAGGTGCCACTCGGGCGGGAAACCCAGGATCTCGCGTGCTTTCTCTGCTTCGTAGATCGATGCCGGGACCGAGCCAATTCCCAATTCCCAGGCGCAGAGCTGCATGTACGCTGCAGCCTGCCCGGCGTCGAACATCGTCTGGAATTTGGCAGTAGGATCAGGCGTCAGGATGGCGACCGCGGCTGCCGCACCAGCCAGATGTCCCGCCCACTGCCCGCATTCGGAGAGAACCTTCAGCGTGGGCTTCTCCCGAATCACAATGAACTGCCAGGCTTGCTGGTTCTTGGAAGATTGTGAGCGTCGTCCGGCATTTAGGATTGTGTAAAGAACATCATCGGGCAGTGGCTTGTCCCGAAACTTGCGGATCGCCCGCTTGGTTCGAATTGCCTCGGATACGTTCATAGAACTCCTAACGAGGTGGTCGAGTGAGCCGCTGCTCGTGGCAGAGCGCATCGCGACCACCGATTTGAATCCCATACTTCATATTCCGCTTGCCTGATGGTCTCGGTACAGCCTCGATGAGCACTCAGCTTACTCGACCATCGGAGTCTCTCTGCCGGGATTATATCCGCACACGCTGACTGCTCTTGCTATGTGCATCCTTCCTACCTCTTTCTTCTTCCGTCTTTCCTCTCTCCCCGCGAGTATAATTCCCTCGATGGATGAACAGCTTCGATTCAAGCCGTTCGGACTCACATCCCTGCTCCTGATGATCGTCGGATGGGGCGGTTTGTATTATCTCATCACACAAACACTTCCATACGTCTGGCCGCGCTGGGGATTCTTTGTCCTCGCTTTATTCGCGCTGACCGGAACTGCATTGCCGGTTGTCTAGTTCTTTCCTCGCCGCGTCCCGGGGGAACAGCCCGCAGAGGCGAATGTGATCGTACGGCAGGCACTGTGGTTTGGCATCTACGGGGCGACGCTTGCCTGGCTGCAGCTTGGCCGGCTCGTGACCGTCTACATCGTGCTCGGTCTGGCAGGCGGCTTCGCTGCCATCGAATATTTCATGCGATTGCGCGAGAAGTCTCATTGGAAGCCACCTGTCACACCAGATGACCAGCCTTCGTGATCTCCCCTCCGTTGACCAGCTGATGCAAAAATCGAATGATCTCATTGCCGAATATGGCCGCCCGTTGACCCGGGAGGCTCTCCGTTCCTCGTTGGAGGCTATTCGTCGACAATTCCGCGAAAGGCCGGAGGCGGGGTTGCCCCCTATGGATCGTATCGTGGCCAGCGCAGCATCGTATCTCACTGTAGCAACAACCTCGACTCTGCAGCCGGTCATCAATGCCACGGGAGTCATCCTGCACACCAACCTCGGTCGGGCTCCTTTATCGAGTGCCGCCATCACTGCCATGCAGGCAGCCGCGCAGGATTTTTCCAACCTGGAGTACGATCTCGAGAAGGGCCAACGGGGATCGCGCCTGGTCCACGCCGAGTCTATCCTGCAAAGGCTGACCGGCGCGGAAGCCGCGCTGGTGGTTAATAACAATGCCGCGGCGGTCCTGCTGGTCCTGGCGGCGCTGGCAAACAAAAAACGAGTGATCATCTCGCGTTCGCAGCTCGTGGAGATCGGCGGCGGATTTCGAGTACCGGATGTGATGAAGCAGTCCGGCGCAAAGCTGGTCGAGGTCGGCGCCACGAACAAGGTCCGTCGGTCGGACTACCGGGATGCACTCGAGCAGCCGGCTGCCCTGGTGATGCGCGCCCACCGCAGCAACTTTCGCATCCTCGGGTTCACCGAGGAACCCGAGCTGCGCGAAATCGTGGAAACAGCTCATGAGTTCAGTACGCCGGTCGTGGATGACCTCGGGTCGGGCGCGCTGCTGGATACAGCCAGGTATGGCCTGGCTCATGAACCTACCGTTCAGGAATCTCTGGATGCCGGCGTGGATCTGGTCTGCTTTTCCGGGGATAAATTGCTCGGGGGTCCGCAGGCGGGGATCATCCTTGGCAGAAGAAGTCTGATCGAGAAGATTCGCAAGCATCCTCTTGCCCGTGCCGTGCGAGCCGATAAGACCTGTCTGGCGGCGCTCTCTGCCACGCTGCTTCATTATCTCAAGGATGAGGCGGAGCGCGAGATTCCGGTCTGGAGGATGATCTCTTTCACCCCCGAGCAGGTGAAGGCTCGTGCAGACGCATGGCAGTTCGAGCTGGGAAGAGGCACGGTGATCGAATCAGAGTCCACCGTGGGTGGGGGGAGCTTGCCCGGCGAGTCTCTATCTACCTATGTGCTTGCTCTGGCGGTGAAGTCGCCAGTAAAATTCACCAGGAAACTTCGCGAGTGTCGTCCGCCGGTCATTGCCCGCGTCGAAAATGATACAATTCTTTTCGACCCGCGCACGGTATTCGATGATCGGACCCTCCTTTCGCATCTCAAAGCTCTTCTCTCGGAGAACTCATGAAATCAGACCTCGATAGCTTGATGAAAGCGCGTGGGCTGGACGCCATTCTCGTCTTTGGGGATGTCGAACACAACCCGCCTATGTATTATTTTGTCGGAGGCGGCCACGTACGCGACGCGCTGTTGATCAAAAAAGTGGGGAAGGCGCCCGTGCTGTTTCACAACGATATGGAGCGAGATGAAGCTGCCAGAAGCGGACTGAAGACCGCCTCATACGAGGAATTTCCGTTCAACGGTTTTCTGGAACAAGCAGATGGGGACACACTAACCGCCACTGCCCTGCGGTATAAAAAGATCCTGTCTGAGTACGGGTTATCCGGCGGCCGCATTGCGGTGTATGGAAAAGTGGATCTCTCGGAGAAATTTGGGCTTTTGATGAAGCTGATGACGCTCATGCCCGAGCTGGAATTCATCGGTGAATACCGGACCGAATCGCTGATCCAGCGCGCCATGGAGACCAAGGACGATGTTGAGGTTGCGCGCATCCGACAGATGGGCGCGGTCACGACGACCGTCGTGGCAATGGTGCAGGACTATCTTACGTCATGCCAGGTCCGTGAAGACGAAGTCCTCTTGCAAGATGATGGCACGCCCCTGACGATTGGCGATGTAAAGGCCAAGATCGCCCTCTGGCTTGCGGAGCGCGGCGCCAGCGATGTGGAGGGTGTGATCTTCGCCATTGGACGCGAAGCCGGTTTTCCCCACTCTGTTGGTGCTCCTGGCGAGCTGGTGACTCTGGGCAAGACGATCGTCTTCGATATCTTTCCCATGGAGCAGAGCGGCGGCTATTTTTATGATTTCACCCGCACCTGGAGCCTCGGGTATGCCATGCCCGAAGCACAGGCGCTTTACGATCAGGTCCGCGAGATTTACAACAAAGTGGTCGAGAACCTGGATCTCAACGCCTCGTTCATCGATTATCAGCGCATGACCTGCGAGTACTTCGAGTCAAAAGGACACAAGACGCAGCTGGGCGGAACGATTCCGCTCGACGGATACGTCCACAGTCTGGGACACGGTGTGGGGCTCAACCTTCACGAGCGTCCCTCGTCCCGGCTGACGGATGGAAGCGATAATCTCCTGCGGTCGGGCGTGGTCATCACGATCGAGCCCGGTCTGTATTATCCTGAGAAAGGCATGGGGGTGCGGATTGAGGATACGTACTGGGTACAGCCCGATGGCAGCATCCAGTTGCTGGCCGAGTACCCCTACGACTTTGTACTGCCAATGAAGAACTGGAAGAGAGAATAGTTGCTCCGATTGTTTGCATAGACCGCTGGTCGTCTCGCTAAATCCATGATTCATCTCAAGTCCATCCTTGTTCGTGAACACAATCTGGCAGATCGGGAGCAGTATCCCTTCACACTCGATGTAATCAAGAATCTAACTGAGTTGGAGTTTGCGTCTCCGGTGACCTTTTTCGTCGGGGAGAACGGCTCGGGCAAATCGACGGTGCTCGAAGCGATTGCCTGTGCAGTGGAATCGATCACGGTTGGCAGCGAAAGCGTCAAAACGGATAAGACCCTGGCTCCGCTTCGAAAGCTGGCGCAATATTTCCGGCTGGCGTGGAACAAGCGCACGCGCAAAGGATTCTTCCTGCGCGCGGAGGATTTTTTCGGCTATGCCAGGGCGATGCGTCAGACGCGTGAAGAGTTGGAACAAGATTTGCGCAACGTGGATAACGAGTATGCCGGGCGGTCTACGTATGCAAAGGATCTTGCCCGCATGCCGTATCGAAATGAGATCGCCGCCATCCGCAACCGGTACGGCAAAGACCTCGATGAGTATTCTCATGGCGAATCCTTCCTCACACTCTTTCAATCGCGCTTCCTCCCGGATGGCCTCTACCTGCTGGATGAGCCTGAGGCAGCGCTATCGCCGACCCGCCAGTTGAGCTTTCTGGCGGCCTTGAAACAGATGGTTCAGGAAAACGCCCAGTTTATCATTGCCACTCATTCCCCAATTATTCTAGCTTTCCCCGAAGCGATCCTCCTGGAATTCAAGGAAGGACGGATTCAGCAAGTACAATATGATGATCTTGAACACGTACAATTGACGAAAACATTTTTGAACAATCCCGAAAGGTATCTGCGGTACCTGTAATATGACAGAACTTTCTCCAGCCCGTATCCTTGCCATCGAAACTTCCTGCGATGAAACGGCTTGTGCGGTCCTCGAAAATGGACGCGAGCTGCTTGCCTCGACGGTCGCCTCCCAGATGGATATCCATGCGCGGTATGGCGGTGTCTTTCCTGAGGTCGCCTCGCGCCAGCATGTCCTCAGTATCATCCCGGTTGTTGAGCAGACGTTGGCTCACTCTCATCTGACTCTGCGGGAGATCGATGCGGTCGCCGTGACGCGCGGTCCGGGACTGGCCGGCTCTCTTGTGGTCGGCATGAATATGGCAAAAGGGATCGCCCTGGGGACGGGACTGCCCCTGATTGGTGTGAATCACCTGGAAGGCCATATATATTCTCCATGGATCTACAATGCAGGGGAAGCCGCTCCGCCCGAGCCGCAGTTCCCATTGATGGGTCTGCTGGTCTCCGGCGGGCACACCGAACTCGATCTCATGACCGATCATCTGACCTACCGGCGCCTGGGCTCGACGCTGGACGATGCCGCCGGCGAAGCCTTTGACAAGGTGGCGCGCCTGCTCGGACTTCCTTACCCGGGTGGACCCTCCGTGCAGCGGGCTGCCGAACATGGGGACTCTACGCGCTTCAAATTCCCTCGCGCTAGGCTCGAAGGTAAGTATGATTTTTCGTTCAGCGGTTTGAAGACGGCCGTGTTATATGAAGTCAATGATTTGCAGAAAAAGGGCGAGGCATTGCCTGTGGAAGATCTCGCAGCCTCGTTTCAAGCTGCGGTAGTCGATGTTCTCTTCGAGAAGACGATGCAGGCTGCGCGCGATCATCGGGCGAAAGAGATTCTCGTTGCGGGCGGCGTCTCCGCCAACCGCGCCCTGCGTGAGGCATTTCTCGCCCAGCACGAGTTCAAAGTCCATATCCCCGCGTTTTCATTGTGCACCGATAATGCTGCGATGATCGCGGCGGCCGGTTACCACCGCTATACGCTCGGACATGTCTCGAAGCTGGATATGGATGTCCAGCCGACGTGGCCGCTATCGTAATTAAGAACCTTGCGAAGGTTGGCGTTTAAAAACCCAAACCGCCCTTGGCTTGCCCGAGCCGTAGGCGGTTTGTAAAGGAGAATGCATCCTTCATTATAGTCGTGGACTTTAAGGGAACCTGAACTTAACCTGAAAGCAAACTAAGAATTTTCAAGTTCCTTCGCTCAGGGCGGCCCGGAGTTGCTCCAGCGCCAGCGGACCCTCGCGCAAAACCTTTAGTTCAGCCGATGTGCAGTCCACGAGGGTGGATGGGACGCCCCCGGGTGTCCTGCCACCATCCAGGATCAACGCGACCCGGCCGCCAAGCTGTTCGTATACTTCCTGCGCCGTGACCGGGCTCTGGGCTCCCGAGATATTTGCGGAGGTGACCGCCATCGGTCCGGCGAGGCGCAGCAGAGCCCGCGCAAGGTCGTGATCGGGCACGCGCACCCCGACCGTAGGGGTTGCTGAGACGGCTTCGGGCAGATCGCGGCGCTTCGGGACAATGATCGTCAGTGGTCCGGGCCAGAAGCGGTCTGCCAGACGTCGGGCACTTTCAGGGATATTCGTTCCCACCTTCTCAAGGTCGGTTGCATCGCCGATCAGCACAGGGATTGCTTTTTCCACAGGCCGGTTTTTCGCTGCATAGATCGACTCAACCGCGTTGCCATCGAATGCCAGTGCCCCGATTCCATAAACCGTATCAGTGGGGAAGGCGACCAGTCCTCCGTTGCGGAGGACATCGAGGGCTTGCAAGATTGCTTCTGAAGAAGCCTGCAGAATCTCGGTGCTCATGATCCTACGGGCGGATCTCTAACAGCCGGGGATGTCCGGCCAGGTCATGATGTAACTTAATTGTGCCGTTCGGGAATAGAGTGCAAGCCAGCTCGCGCCCCTGGACTGCATTCGTAGCTTCCAGTTCGAGCAACATCATGCCGCCCGCAGCCAGCCATTGCGGACCCATATCCAGCAAACGACGGACAAGGTCAAGACCGTCTTCGCCGCCGTCCAGCGCGAGTGTTGGTTCCCGGCCGAAGATTGGCAGGCGCTGTAGCGTATGCGTGGGTATGTAGGGAAGATTGGCGCAGATAAGGTCGTATGCGCTCACCTCTGAAGACCCTCGCTCCGGGAGGAGATCACACTCCACGAAATCGATTCGGTTCGTCACGTCAAATG